>JAHFTM010000021.1:0-8584 GCA_023269335.1 Chlamydiia bacterium | reverse complement strand
TTGTCTTTGCCTATCTTTTTTATGATCTCATGAAAAGTGGACAGAGATTTGACGGAGCAGATCTTCATTTTTCCACGCTTTTGCCCGATGAAAAGTTGTTACTAGGGGCAGCACTTTTCATGGCATTTTTAACAACCTTTCTCACTCAATTTTTAGTGACCAAGATGAAGCTAAAAGAGGATGCCAGCTGCGGTCTTGTTTTTACCTTCTTATTTGCAGTAGGGGTGATTGTCGTCACCCTGTTAAGCCGCAATGCCCATGTAGGGGCAGAGCTTCTCATGGGTAATGCAGATGTGCTGCATAGCGATGATCTTGCCTTTCAATTCAAGGTGACACTTGTAAATTTAGCCCTCATTTTTGTGCTTTATCGCGCCTATTTCGTGACTACATTTGATCCGATCTTTTCTCATGTACTGGGTATCTCTAGCCTTTTTTTCGGCTATCTTTTAATGGGGCAAGCAGCCATCACTTCGATTGCAGCTTTTCGGGCAGTAGGTGTACTTTTAGTCTTGGCTTTTTTTGTGGGACCTCCACTCATTGTCAGGCTGTGGACCTGCAGGTTGAAGCCTTTGCTGATGCTCTCATTTTGTGTCGGAACATTCGTGGCGCTCTTAGGTGTTGCACTTTCGCGTCACTTGCTTTCCTACTATGCTTTGCCTGTCTCTACCTCTGCTCTGATCGTTTCTTTGATAGCGCTGATCTATTGCGGCGCTCTCATTTTAAAATCATTTGTAGTAAATACGAAGCGTTTTTAGTCACGACATTCACTGTTCCATAGGGACTAAGATTAAAAGATTTGTGTTATTAGCCTCTTCTTTGGCATAATCATCGCTTCATTTAACTTATTGGGTTTTAGGCAATGCTTCTTAGTCTTCTTTATTTTATATTTGCTATCCTCGGGCTTGGTTTTCTGATTTTTATCCACGAGCTTGGCCACTACTGGATGGCAAGACGTGTAGGTATGCGTGTTGAATCGTTTGGCATTGGTTTTGGACGTCCCATTTTCAGCTTCGAACATAACGGTGTGAAATGGAACATCTGCTGGCTGCCTTTTGGTGGCTATGTCAAAATCGCTGGCATGGAAAAAGAAAAGGGTGGAAAAGAGCTGCATGAAATTCCGGAAGGCTTTTTTGGAAAATCCCCATGGGCACGCATTCAAGTGTCGATTATGGGGCCACTTGCAAACCTGGTCTTTGCCCTTTTTCTTTTTACGCTCATCTGGCTGACTGGCGGCAGAGATAAAAATTTCTCTGATGTCACAAAAAAAATTGGCTGGCTTGATCCTAAGTCAGAGCTTTATAAAAATGGTATCCGTCCTGGCGATGAAATTCTCTCTTACGATTCTGAGCAGGTGAGAAGCTCCAAAGACCACTTCCAGGCAGCCATGACAGGCGGTGAGAGCCTCTATGTAGCAGGTCGTCATTTTGACCCTGCAACGCAAAAATTTGTTCCCTTTGCCTTAACTATTAAGCCCTACCCTCATCCGATGGCTTTAGAGCAAGGGATTATGACTACGGGTGTCTTGGTGCCAGCGAGCTATCTTCTTTACCTGCCGCACCAAAATAGTGCACAAAATGGCTTGCCGAAGAGTTCTCCTTTACTTGGGAGCGGTATTTTACCTGGTGATCAGGTGGTAGCTGTCGATGGTGAAAGAGTCTATTCACTTCCAGAACTTACTTCTATTTTAAACGATGGAAGAACACTTGTGACTGTTCGTAGAGGTAAAGAGACTCTCTTACGCCGTATCCCTAGGGTGCTTGTCGATGAGTTAAAGCTAGAGCCTGCGCAACGAGAAGAACTTGCTGACTGGCTGTGGGAGTCAAATCTAAAAGCGGCTAAATTTCAAAAAATTTACTTTGTGCCTTATAACCTTGATGCCGACTGTATAGTAGAGGGCAGAATTTCTTTCCTTGACCAAGAAAAACAAGAGCTTGCTTTTCCTAAAACACTTTTTTCTGAAAAAGAAGAGCCGCTTCAAACAGGGGATCGCATCATAGCTATTGATGGTCTACCTGTTCATTCGGCGTCCCAGCTGCTTTCTGGTGTGCAGACTAAAAAGGTTTTACTTATTGTCCAGAACCTGAAGATTGCTAAAGCTCCCGGTTCATGGAAAAGTGCTGACAGCGATTTCGATACATCTATTTCACTTACTGATTTAGATGCCATTGAGAAGAGCATCGGCACAAAAGAAGAGATCCACGAAAAAGGTATGCTTCGTCTGTTACAGCCAGTCGTGCCGAAAACAAGACAAGAGTTGTATCACCTGCAAGATAAGGGTGTGCAATTTGCTCAAGAGCTGGAAGACGAGAAAAAACATATCCAGGCAATTGATAATCCTGAAAAAAGAGCGCAGGCACTGAAGTTCTTAGAAAAACAAGAAAAACAGCTGCTTTTGGGCTTGCCTGGTGTACAAGACCTTACAGTTACCTACAACCCAAACCCTCTTTTGATGTTTGAAGAGATCGCAGCTGAGGTAGTTGGAACGCTTACAGCACTTGTAGGTGGCTATTTAAACCCTAAATGGCTATCTGGCCCTATTGGCATTGTACAGGTGATTCATCAGCACTGGATGCTAGGCATTAAAGAAGCCCTCTTCTGGATTGCGATCATTAGCTTAAACTTGGGTCTTTTGAACCTTCTACCGTTGCCAGTGCTTGATGGTGGCTATATAGCTCTTTCTTGTTTCGAGTTGATTACAGGCACACGGTTGAAGTCCAAGACGATAGAAAAAATTGTGGTGCCCTTTGCCATCTTGCTGATCGCATTCTTAGTGTTTTTGACCTATCATGACCTGATGCGTCTGGTGAGCAACCTTCTGGGATCCTAAAGACTCAATTAAGATGAGCTTGCAAGGAGTGCATCGATCAGGAAAAATGAGTCATGATCGCCTTGAAGGGCTTCTTTTAAGGCCTCCTCAAAGAGCTCCTCGGTTGTTGTCTGTAGCACCTTTCCTTGGCCGTAAAGCTTTTCAAGTGCTTTGTAGTGCATACTAAAGCAGTCTTTTCCATCTCTATATATCACTATGAGAGGCTTGATGCCATATTGCAAAGCTGAGGTGAGATCAGCAAGGTTTGTTTGAAATTCAGCAGCTGTTAGAAGTGCAAGTGGGCGCCTTTTATGAGGCAAGTCTTTAACTGCAAAAGAGGCTCCGATGCTCGCTGGTAAAATGAAATCAGCCTCTTGCTCTGACGTCAAAAGAGAGCCTTGAGGAAAAATGCTGTCTTGCATTTTGCTGAGTAGACTCCCTTTTTCTTGACCTGTAACCAATAAAATGGTTTGGATGTATTTTAAAATACAGCTTACAAGTCGCTCAAGTGTTATTTTAGCACCTGCCTGGGCTTGGAATGGGTACTGCTTGGCTTTGGGAAAAGCGATCTCTTTTTTTGGCCCGAAATCTGACAGTGCAAGCTGCTCGATGACGTCGTATAGATAGATATGTGGGTAACGTAGGGCGTCAATGATGGTGTACTCGTCGCAAATATGAATGGAATGGTTAAATTTTTCCATTTTATTTTTCTGTGAGCTTCCGCAAAAAAGAGCAGTATCTGATCCTAAAAGTGCTTGCGGAAGATCTTCTGAGTAAAGACCGAAGAAAAGCGGATGCTCTTCTACAATCACACCTCGAGCATGCAATTCTGTGCATATTGGAATGCCTAGATTTTCAGCAAATTGTATAGCAAGAGCAGCGGTTTGGTAAGCTTCAACTGCATTGCCAATACATAAAAATGGTTTGTAAGCAGTTTCAAGAATCATTTTTAAGTTGCGTATACAGTCGCGAAGAATTTCAGGGTCGCTTTGTGGAAAGCTTGTTTTTTTTTGGATATGTTGCGGAATGAAAGCGTCGCACATTTTCTCGGATAGCTCAAAGCAGACAGGCTTTTGAAAATGGTAAGCACTGTCAAGAGTGCGGTCAATTTTTTTTGCAGCAAGCTCTGCATCATCGAGTACAGAATAAATGAAAAAGTTGTTTTTTATGAGAAAGTCAAGTGTCTCTTTACGTTCATTTTTTTCTGCATCAAACTCGAAATGAAGGGTAGTCTTTTCATTTTTTACAGGGCCCTCTTTTGTGCAAAAAATAGTTACAAGAGGTACATTTTCGCATGAGGCTTGAAAAAGTTGGATGATCTGTTTGATTATTGTAAGGTCGCAGGCTGCCAAGGCTCCTAGTCGGTTGATTTTAGCAAAGCCATGAGCCATTTCAAAAGCATGTTTTGTCTCGATAAAATCCATTTTCTCTTCTCCATCGCGCATAATTTGCAAAAGGGATGGATGGATCTCATCAAGCCTGCCGAAAAGGGCATGAACTTTAAGGCTTCCTAAGCGCTTTAAAAGATATTGCCCAACAGTAAGCCGTTCTTTGTAGCCTTTCAGTCGCCTAAGTTTTTTTGGCGCCAAATGGGCTGAGTAAGGAAGTGGTTGAGTCATTACTATAACCTCAAAGGCAAGAGTGTAATAGGTGCTATTATAGAGTTTTCTTTAGGAGTCGTAAAGAATAACTTTTTTTGGCCATTTTTAGCCTTTATGATATGATGGCACCTTTAAGAAGTGAAGGAAGTATATGTTAGACATTAAACTGATTCGAAAAAATCCACAAGAAATTGAAGCCAAGCTGAGAACAAAGCAGCCTGATGCAGATCTTTCTACTGTTTTACGTCTCGATAATGAAATACGTGAAAAAAAGACGCGTGTAGAGACCCTCAAAGCCAAACGCAATGAGCTTTCCGAGCAGATTGCACTTTTAAAGAGAAAGGGCGAGAACAGCGACGGCAAAATGCAAGAAGTCAATGCATTTCATGATGAAATCCGCCTTCTCGATAGCGAGCTTGTTTTACTGGAACCAGAATTTCAAAATGCGCTGGCTTGCCTTCCAAACTTGCCTATGGACGATGTAAAAGTCTCTTCTGACCCCAAGGAAAATGAGATTATAAAAATATGGGGCACAAAGCCAGAGTTTACTTTCCCTTTTAAAAATCACTTAGAATTGAATGAAAAACTTTGCCTGTTTGACTTTGAGCGTGGTGCAAAAATTGCAGGATCCGGTTGGCCAGTATATCGTGGTATGGGCGCACGCCTTGAATGGGCACTTTTGAATTACATGATCGACTTTCATGTAAAAAATGGCTACATGCAATGGATCCCACCGATTGTTGTGAAAAAAGAAATTATATTTGGATCAGGCCAGCTGCCAAAGTTTCAAGGCCAGCAGTACCAAGTTCTTGATGATGAAAATACTTTGTTCCTCATTCCTACTGCAGAAGTTGCTCTCAATGGTCTTTACTACGATGAAATTTTGCCTGAAGAAGAGCTTCCTTTAAAGTACATCGCCTACACACCTTGTTTTAGAAGAGAAGCAGGTGGTGCCGGAGCTCAAGAGCGCGGTCTTATTCGCGTGCATCAGTTTAACAAAGTGGAGATGTTTGCCTTTTCGCTTCCTGAAGAGAGTTCTAAGATCTTCGACGAGTTTGTAGGACGTGCTGAAGCCATTTTAGAGGGCTTAGAGCTGCACTATAGAAGTGCACTTTTGGTCACCGGTGATATGTCATTTGCCGGTGCAAAAACAGTAGATATTGAAGTCTATTTGCCGGGACAAAATCGTTACTACGAAGTTTCCTCTGTTTCTAACTGCACAGACTATCAATCAAGACGCTCAAATACGCGCTTTAGAAAAAAACAGGAGAAGCCGCAATTTCTTCATACCTTGAATGGTTCTGGCCTGGCGACATCGCGTTTGATGGTTGCAATTTTAGAAAATAATCAACAGCCAGATGGCTCTGTGGTTATTCCAAAAGCTTTAAGACCCTATCTTGGTGGACTTGAAAAGCTAGTAGTCCAAATCAAAAATTGTTCGGGTTGATTTTAATTTGAACTACTAGTGCCGAATTGTTAAGGAGTGTGAATTGAGTGGTAGCTGACTTTTTAGCTAGCCCTGAGCTTTGTTTTGATGTGCGATCCCCTGTTGAATATAACCAAGGTCATATTCCGGGAGCTATTAACCTGCCGCTTTTTACAGATAGTGAACGCGCAGAAGTAGGCACAGCCTACAAAAGACAGGGGCAAAGTGTGGCGATTGCACTTGGCGTAAAGATTGTCGGTCCAAAGCTGTTTGATCTTTTAGGCCAAGCAAAAACGTATCTTAACGGTAACGATAGCGCGCGCCTTTACTGCTTTCGAGGAGGCATGCGAAGTGGTTTTGTTAGCTGGTTTTTAAATTTTACAGGTTTAAAAACAACGACTTTAAAAGGCGGCTACAAGGCTTTTCGACGCTTCGCGTTGAGAAAATTTCAAGAGCTGCAGGAAATTCAGCTTTTAGTTTTAGGTGGCTTTACAGGTGCTGGTAAAACCAAAATCTTACAAGAGCTCCAAGAAACCTGTCAGCAGGTAATTGATTTAGAAAAAATAGCGCACCATCGAGGAAGTAGTTTTGGATTGATTCCTGGAGAAAAGCAGCCCTCCTGTGAGCAGTTTGAAAATGAATTAGCCTTTCAACTTGAACAGTTAGATTATAGCAAACCTATTTGGGTAGAAGATGAAAGCCGCTTAATTGGCTCATGCACTATCCCAAATGGCTTTTTTGATGTAATGAAAAACGCGCCTTTAATAGTGCTTGAATGTCAACGAAATGAGCGCGTAAGACATATCAAAGAGCAGTATGGTAGCTATCCGGTTGAAAATTTACTTTTATGTTCTGAAAAAATAGGCAAAAGGCTTGGTTCAGAACGATTAAAAATTGTGCGCAAGGCTCTTTTAGAAAATGATTTGGATAAAGCTATTGATACTCTTTTACAATACTATGATGCAACGTATCAGCATGCTCTCATAGCAAGCCAAAAAGTTATCACAACCCTTTCCAAAGATGCTTTTTATGAACAATTTCTGCCTACGAACTTTGATTGAGCAGTACAAAAGGTGATGTTAGAGTTGTGCCTTTATTATAAAGAACAGGATAAACTCAAGATCCGCAACTCCCACATTCTCAACTTTCTTCAGTAATTTTGGGGTGCTGCTTCGAAGTAATGAATGCACTTGGTGTTGGTTTTCTTGAGTCGGTTTATAAAAACGCTTTAGGTTACATCATCCAACACAGCATCCTGCCGCCGAAGGCGATCCTGCCCATCCTGTTCTTTCTTAATGTTGTGCATGGAGCATTCTTTGATTGAGCAGTACAAAAGGTGATGTTAGAGTTGTGCCTTTATTATAAAGAACAGGATAAGCAGGATCGCCTTCGGCGGCAGGATGAAAGAACAGGATAAACTCAGAGTAGAATCTTGAGTTATGTGAAAGAATAAACACTTTAGTATTTATTTTAAACGCTAATGTGTTTTTTTTGGTCTATTTTGTATCGAAAAAACACACTATCATGGCTGTTAAAAAGGTGTGGAGAAGGTTAATCTAACATCAATAAACCTAGGTTTTTAGGATGGCTCGAGCAAACGGATCCAAAAAAAGTTCTATTCTTAGTGCATTCGCTAAAAAAGTGAAAATGCGACGACATGAGCTTGAGCTTACTCAAGAGGAGTTAGCTGAAGAGGCGAATTTGCACGTTAACTACATAGGTGGAATAGAGCGTGGAGAAAGAAATCTCTCCTATGAAAAAATTATTGATTTAGCGCATGCCTTAAAACTATCTCCTAAAGATCTTATGCCAGGTTAAGCTCATGAGTAATTCCTCCAATCAAAAGTACACACAAGATCTCATTCAGTTTTTGAAAACAGCGCCAACATCATTTCATGCCTGTCAGAGCATGGCAGAGGCACTGAAGAGTGCTCATTTTTCTGAACTGGATGAAAAAAAGAAATGGCAAATCAAGCTTGGAGGCCGCTATTTTATCAGAAGAGGCGGCTCTCTTATTGCTCTACAGCTGCCTTTAAAGAAGCTGCAAGAGGCAAAAATTATTGCGGGGCACACAGATAGCCCTGCTCTTAAAGTAAAGCCACTTGGAGAGTTTGAAAAAGAAGATTTTATTTTACTGAATTTTGAAGTTTATGGATCTCCAATTTTAGCCTCTTGGTTAGGTCGTGACCTTGCTCTTGCCGGTAGAATTTTTTTTCAGCAAGAAAATGATAATGAGCTGGCTTCAGAACTTGTCTTTTATGATAAGTATCCCTTGATTATCCCGCACCTTGCCATCCATCTTGATCGCTCTGTGAATGAGTCTGGGCCCACTATTAATAAGCAAGAACACCTTTCAGCGATAGTCTGTCATAAAAGCAGCCTGCCAATGGGTAAATCGTTTCTAAGCACCCTTTTTAAAGGGAAAAACGTTGTGCATACCGAGCTTTTTGCTGTCCCTCTTGAGGAGCCTAGATTTTGCGGTGTTGAAAATGAACTGTTGGCATCTTATCGCTTAGATAATTTAGTAAGCTGTCAGGCAGCACTTTCAGCGCTTTTAAGCACAGAGCACAGTGATAGCGCACTACAGGCTTGTCTACTTTGGAATCATGAAGAAGTAGGTTCAGAGACTTATGAAGGTGCGTCATCTACATTTTTCAATGACATTCTTTGTCGCGTAAACGACCTGCTTGGAAATAGTCGTGAGGAATTTTTTACTGTAAAAGCAAATTCCATGACAGTCTCAGTTGATGT
>JAHFTM010000182.1 GCA_023269335.1 Chlamydiia bacterium | reverse complement strand
AGATGCATCTTCATCAGCTACAGCCAACTAAAAAAACTCGTACATCGCGTTCTTTATTAAGAATTTGTACGTTCACTTTCAATGATAGGTGTTATCCAAAGCAAAGTGACAGGGTCGTTTTGATATGAGGCAAATGTAGGATTTACGATGTTCTGATTCTTCATGTTCGGGATCTCTTTTGTAAGAGCTAGGGCAGTAAAATTTTCACCATTTTTTTGTGAAAGAAAATCAAGTGGATAGCTGATTTTATGCGTGTCATGAAACCAAATGAGCTTATCCCAAGGAGCAAAGGCCAGATTTTGCAGTAACGCTATAATAGGCTCGATGGAGATTTCATGAACTAATTGTGTAGGCAGTAGCATCGCAAGCTCTATACGTCGATATGGTTGTGGATTTTCTGTAAAAACCTCTACACGCGGTTGTGCAAGGATCGAGGTGCCGACAGTAGCAAAAATGGTTACATCCGAGTGTTCAAAGATATTGACAACTTTCGGTGGCCATCTACCATTTTCAATGAGCTTTTGCTCCGTTGCATCTTTGCCACCAAAGGCGGCTTTCAGGCTTTGATAGTAGCTGTTGAAAAAGCGCTCTTCGACACCATCTTCGAGCCAGCTTTTCCAAAATTTCGAGGCTTTTGCAATTCTTTGATGCATCTCTTGAGGCATCTGTTCTATCGGTAGAAAATCAAGAAAGGGAGTCGAAAGCGCTGCAGAATAGCCATGCCTACCATCTGGTAGCACACCCCAGGTTGGTATCACTCCTACTATTTTCCCCTTATGTAAAAGCGCTGCTGCATCACCCTCTTCAAACCAGACAAGCTCAAGCTTAGAAGCGTCAATTCCATTATATGCATCAGCTTTACAAAATTGCTCTGGCACTATGGGGCTTTTGCCTTCACGCATACGCTCTAAAATAGGTGTCACATCTTTTTGGAAGGTCTGTCTTTTACTGCTGATCCAGCAGGTACGTAGTGGTGAAAAATGTTCGTTATCAAGGCCTGCAGGGTAGTCATCTGCATCAAGAGGTCCGTATAGGTAAAAGTAGATACTTTTCCCATCATCTTCAACGATAGCGCGGACATCTGTACAAGGAGATGGTTCTTCCAGAAGAATTTGGCTTTCTTTATCCATGCAAATGAATTCCTTATTAATGGGCAGAAAATTAAGGCGGTAATTGTAGTAAGAAAACTTATTAAATGCTATACAGTTTACTTACAAGAGGCTCATGCATGCAAGTGAAGGCAATTCAAAGCAATTCTAAAAAGTCCTCTGTAAAGTGTATCATGAGTAGTCTCATTGGTAATATTTTAGAACATTATGACAACGCACTTTTCGGCTTCTTGGCCCCTTTTCTAGCACCTCTTTTTTTTACTGCTCAAAGACCTGTTACAGCGCTCATCTTAACCTATGCAATACTGCCAATAGGACTGTTTACTCGCCCACTCGGCGCTCTTTTTTTTGGTTGGTTTGGTGATCTTTTTGGCACTCGTAAGGCCCTCTTCACCTCCCTTGTGGGTATGGGTGTTGCTACACTTAGTTTAGGATTTTTGCCGACCTATAATGAGATTGGTATGTGGGCTCCCTTACTGCTCACTTGCGGACGGATGCTCCAAAATTTTTGCGCTGCCGGAGAAGCACCCGGAGCGGCTATTTTTGTACTTGAGTCAACTGCCCAACAAAAGCGATCATTCATGAGCAGCATCATAGACGCCTCTGCCATGGTTGGTATTTTATTAGCTTCAGTACTTGTCAGCATCTTGTCAGCCTATGATGCCATAGAAACTACCTGGCGTGCCCTTTTCTGGTTTGGTGGCACAACCGCAATTTTTGGGCTTATTTTGCGTCTGCAAAATGAAGACACAGGCGTTGTAGTAGTATCAGAAAAAGGAATGGCAACCCCAAGACAGGCGTTGGCAGAGATTTTAAAAGAGCATAAAGGAATACTTTTAGCCATCATTATAACCGCTGGATTTTCCTATACTACCTATTCCATACCATTTATTTTGATGAATGGCTTTGTGCCTCTAGTCACTACTGTGAGTAAATCAGAGCTACTTCACAGCAATACTGTTCTTCTGGTTGTCGACATGCTGCTCTTGCCTTTTTTTGGCTATCTTTCAGGCCGCATCGGCAAAGAAAAAGTGATGTTTTTTTCTACCTGCCTGCTCACTTTTTGCGCTATACCGTTGTTTGTGCTGCTCGATGAGGCAACGCTTTTTATGGTGATCGCTATTCGTTTATGTGTGGTTATTCCAGGGGTTGCTTTTGCTGCTACCTATTATGCCTGGGCGCTCGACTATGTGCCCAAAAAGCATCGCTTTACAATTCTGGCGCTTGGCTATGCCCTTGGCTCTCAGCTCATTGGTACGCCAACTTCTGCTATCAGCTTGTGGCTCTTTCAGAAAACAGGCTGGGTGTGTGCCCCGGGAATATACCTCATGGTGACATCTCTGTCCGCTAGCTTTGTGCTTTATTGCTCACTAAAAAAGAAAAGGTAAATATACTCGTTCCACCTGAATCTTGTACTTTTAAGGAGGAGCAAATTGGTTGAACGATTCATCCATCTCTAGCGACATATTGCTGTGATGATTGATCGCTGTGTAGTTTGCAAATTGCGCCAGCTCCTTCCTATAGGTCATGTTGACCTCGCCCACATTACCATGACGGTTTTTGGCAATGAAAAGCTGCGCCTGTCCCGGCTTGTCATTTGGATCATAATAGTCGCGGCGTAACAGCAGCATGATAATATCGGCATCCTGTTCTATAGAGCCACTTTCTCTCAGGTCACTCATCATTGGCTTGTGGCCAGCACGCTCTTCAACTTTACGTGACAGCTGTGCAATACAAAGAATCGGAATATCAAGTTCGCGCGCAAGCGTTTTCAACAGTCGCGAGATTTCAGAGATTTCGTTTTGTCGGCTTTCAGTTGTACGGTTTGAGCCAGAGCCGGCAATAAGCTGCAAATAGTCGATGACGATAAAGCCCACGCCATGACTTTCTTTCATACGTCTAGCACGCGCTCTCAGGTCTGTAATCTTTAATCCAGGTTGATCATCAATTACCATCTGATGTCTGCCCATCTCGCTAACTGCCTGCACCACTCGTTGAAATTCATGGGCGTTTAACGAACCGGTACGAATTTTTTCAGACTCAACTTCAGACTGTGAGCAGACGACCCTATGTACAAGCTGTTCAGCGGTCATTTCTAAAGAAAAAATACCTACAGGGATTTTGGTTTTAAAGCAGACATTTTCAGCAATGTTTAAGGCTAGTGCCGTTTTACCCATCGCAGGGCGCGCAGCTAAAATGAGTAAGTGCGAGTTGTTCAAGCCATTGATCAGCTTGTCCATGTCGATAAAATGGGTGGGTATGCCTGTAATGCCTGGATCTTCAGGGCCTCTTTGGCTATAACGCTCCTGTCGTGCTTCCAACTCTTGAAGGTAGGGAATTTTTGATTGGGAAGCAATACCTGCAAGAATATCAGCTATTGGCGTGCCCGAATGGGTGTGGTTGGACTGGCCAATTTGAAAAAAGAGCTGCTGTGCAGTGTCAAGGCAGCTATTGACATCTTGTGGCTCATCCAGCGCATTTTTTTCAATCGTCTGCGCCGCATTGATCATCCGTCGTAAGGTAGACTTACTTTTGATGAGCGAGACATATTCTTCTACGTAAGCTGAAGTGCCAGCATACTGCGCTAGAGTCGTCAAGTAAGCAATACCACCGATACTTTGTAGCTTTTCTTGGCGTTTGAGCTCTTCTGAAATCAAAAGCACATCGGCAGGTTTATCATTTTTATAAGCACTTTTCAAGGTTTGAAAGATAACTTTATGCTCTGAGTAGTAAAAATCGGTGTCATCAAGCGTGTCGGATGCTATGTTTAAGCTGTTGATAGAGGTCAGCATAGAGCCAAGCACCATCATCTCCGATTCTTTGGAATTGGGGGGCAGTTTAATTTTTGCGTTTGATTCAGACATAAAGACCTTGTGAAAAACTATGCCTACAAGGTACTCTTTTTAGCAGAATTGTGCAAATGTGAATATGACATTTGTTGCTAATTCTGATCTGGAAAGATGGCTGAGTGGCCGAAAGCGCGTCCCTGCTAAGGACGTGTACCCCTAAAAGGGTACCGAGGGTTCAAATCCCTCTCTTTCCAAAACAAAAGGCTTCAGGGAAACTTGAAGCCTTTTTTTTGCTTGCATGTGTAAAGTAAATATTTTATTAGGCAGTTTTACGACGGAAAGTAAGTGCTAGAACGTAGCCTATACCAGCTACTAACGCAATTGTTGCCCCCACAGGAAGGTCAAGGTGAAAGGCTACAAATGTGCCGAGTAACGAAAAGAAAGCAGATAACAGCACTGCCAGAAACATCATACGTGAAAGCTGCTTTGTAAATAAGTTGGCAATGGTCGCTGGCAAGGTCAACATAGTCATCACCAGAATAATACCTACAACTTGCATCAAAAGAACCACCGTGACAGCAAT
>JAHFTM010000020.1:1219-13157 GCA_023269335.1 Chlamydiia bacterium | reverse complement strand
AATCAGGGACAGCTAAATGCTTACTCACAATTGGAGGAAAACCTCTTTTTTTCTGTGAGCTGGAAGATGGCAACCTTAAAATTATTGAACAAGCTTCACATACAGAGGCATATGATACAATGGTAGACAACCTTAACATGAACGAGAACATGCATGCATCCACCCCACAAGATGAGGAGGCCGCATCTGACGATAATCTCTTTGAAGAAGATGCAGAAGAAGCCTTAGAAGATGATGAGAAAGAAGAAGCTGATCTCTTCGCTGACGAAGATATGGAAGAAGAGAGTGATATTGATGATGATGATGACCCTTTTGAAGAAGAGTTTGCTGAAGAAGATGAAGAGGCTCTTCAAGTAAAATCCGCAGATGATACAGCTACAGATC
Organism: Chlamydiia bacterium; assembly: GCA_023269335.1. Lineage (GTDB taxonomy): Bacteria > Chlamydiota > Chlamydiia > Chlamydiales > FEN-1388 > JAHFTM01. The sequence continues at coordinate 12,773 of JAHFTM010000020.1, read as the reverse complement.
ATCCTGAAAAGCCTGCAGACCATCATCCAGAAGAATCTAACGCACATGCAGTGGAAGTACCTAGAAAAACTATAAGTGCCTCCCATCCTGTCAAAGTAGGTGAGCTGACACTTCAAGATATTCCAGTCACTATCACGTGTGAACTTGCCCAAGTGCATACTACAGCACAAAAATTACTCGAGCTTGCTCCAGGCAATCTTCTTGATTTAAACCTTTCTTCTGACAGCGCCGTCTTACTTGTCGTGAACGGAAAAATCGTAGGCAAGGGAGAAATCATCAAAATTGGTGAAACGCTGGGCGTTCGCATCTTGGAAATTGGTTCAGTTGAATGACAAAAGGTAAGGACACCAAGCCTATTCCTGAAAAACCTGAAGTTGTTTTGCAAATACCTGCACGAATAGGTAAATACAAAATTGAAGGGTTGATGGACCGTGGCGGCATGAGCCTTTTGTATCTTGGTGTGCACCCTGATACCGAAGAGCCTATCATTATCAAGGTTCTCTCGCCAAAATATGTCTCTAACCCGGAAGTAACTGCTCGTTTTCTGAATGAAGCACACATCATCTCACTTGCCGACCACCCCAACATCATTAAGCTGTATGACTATGGACAGTGGGAAGGCGGCCTTTACATAGCCATGGAGTTTGTTCGAGGCACCTCTTTAAGAAAAATACTTGCTCATCAACCCTTTTCCCTCAAACGCTCCCTTGAGATCACCCTGCAGATCGCCTATGCGCTCTGCCACTTGCATACTCACGGTATCATTCATGGAGATCTCAAACCAGAAAACATCCTCATCACAGATCAGGGGCAGGTGAAAGTGATTGATTTTGGAATCGCCAAAATCTTATCTGAAAGCGAAGTGGAAAAGAAAAAGAAAGTTGCCAGACTCATTGGCACACCCATTTACATGAGCCCTGAAGCACAACAAGACTCTCAGGCGATCTCTTTCCAGTCTGATATTTATTCCCTTGGTATTATCTCTTATGAGCTTGTACTTGGCAAAATCACTCATGGACGGGTGATTTTATCACTCGCTCCGCGCGGCATGCAAAAAATTCTCTATAAAGCCTTGCAACCTGCCCTTGAAGAGCGTTATCTGGATATTGTCGATTTTATTACCGACATCTCTACTTACTTGAACTCTCAAGATGTAGCAAAAGACAAACATGGCTCTGACTATTTCTTTGAGCTTTTCGAGCACCTGGAAACCTTTCAAACTGGCCTCTTGCCACATACACTTCCGTCCTGGAAGGGGGTAGAGATTGGACAAGAGCTATTTTTCGGCGTGGGATTAGGCGGTCTTTATTACGAATTTTTTGATATTAGCCCCACCAAAAAGATGATTTTCGCCTCTACACTGGAAAGTAAAGGAGCAGAAGGCGTTGTTTTTTCAGCGATGCTTGCCACCTTATGCCGCACACTCATTAAGAGCCTTGAGCTAACACCCTTGGCCTTTTTCGAAGCTGTTCGCAAACAAATTCAGACAGATATTTTCGATGAAAAATTCAATATGGCTCTTCTTTACTTAGATTTAGAATCTAAAAGTTATGATTATTTTGCTCACAACTTCGGTGTGCTTCTTGATTTAGAGCAGGAAAAAATGAGCACTGAAAAGCAGCAATCTGCTGCAACTCCATTCCTACACCGCAGAGGCACGTTTTTACAAAATAAACGGCTACTTTTCTTTGGTTTTACTCCGCAAAATTGCCACTCCTCAGCCAATCCAGAAAAAGCGATCGAAGATGTCTTTTCTCAAACTTTGGATCTTTCTTGTCAAAAACAGACCGAGAGCATCTTGCGAAAAATGCGTATGAGCGCTGATGTACTTTCCTATGAACATCCATATCTTTTGATCATCCTCCAGAATACTCTGTAGTGACTGCTTTTACCACAGAGAGAGAGAAATAACCAGATGGGCATGATACATAAAGCTACCCTACGAATCTCATATTCTGCTTATTGACGAGATGAAAATAACAAAAAATCACTAAAATGACTAGCATGGCTTGTGATTGTATCCTACCGGCGATAGCTGATCCCGCCCATCTTGTTATTTCTCTCTCTCTGTTCTCTGTGCTCTCTGTGGTAAAAATTGTAAATTGGCTTGTTATTTATTAAAAAAATAATAACATCATACAACAAAAATATTAACTTTAATTAAAACATTTCGTAATTAATGAAATGTTGTAAACAAAATAAGTTGTATTTCGTTTTATCGACAAAATAGAAAAATTAACCAATTTTCTCTCAAATTGCTTGAGTATAAATCCTTTTCTCTGAGATAAATGATATTGCCTTTTTACGCTGGACCTTACAGTGCTGTAAATCAAAGTTTTTGATTTGCAATGATCAAGCGTTCGCCCTTTGAATTTGGATGGAAAAATTGCTGATAACAACATTTCGGATACATATCTACAGATGAAAAAACTCGCGTTCTGGAACACATTGCCATTCAAGCGAAAGTCTCTTTTTCTTTTCCTGCTGTCACCTGTCATTTTTGCGCCTACACTGGCCTCAGAAAACAGCCCTACTATTTTCTCCTTTTCCCAGCTTTCAAAAAGCAGTTCTGAAAAAACAGAAACAGCTCCAGAGGGCAACTACAACACTCAAAATGAGTTCAATCAATCGCAATTGCAAAAGCCGACAAGACTTATCTCAACTCTTGATTTGATCGCTCAAGAAGATGCTCCGAAAGCAGTACCGCAAAACAGCACCACACAGTCGACTCTTGTTCCAAAAAATCCACAGCTGAATTTGCTACTCAATCAATCCCCACTGCCACCAAAGCTGCAAAATACACCCCAGGCACATCCAAAATCTTCTGTCGAAACAAAAGAAACCCCTGCAGGCCCAATCATTAATTTTAACAATGTCAATATTGTTGAATTTTTACGTTTTGTAAGCCGCCTAACAGGAAGAAATTTCATCTTTGACCCCGATGAGCTGCAGTTTACTGTAACCATCATCTCTGAAAGTCCTGCCACTATTGATGACGTGATGGCAGCACTGTTGCAAAATCTTAGAATTCATGACTTCGAACTCACCGAACAAGGTGATAACTTTTTAATCTACAGAAACAAAGACGCAAAAGGTCCTGCAGACCTTCTTCGACCAGGTCTTACTCAAGGTGGAGAGCCTCAAATTGCAACACAGGTGTTTTTGATCGAATATGTCGACCCAGCGCGCGTTGGAGCTATCGTTAAGAACATGGCCTCAAAAAATGCACTGATTGAAATCATTCCTGATAACAAGCGCTTGGTAGTGACAGACTTTGTTGCCAACATCCAAAAAATATCTGACGTCCTCACTGCACTGGACTCTCCAAAGAGCGGTTTAGAAATAGGACAGTATGTCTCTGTCAATAGCTCACCTGCAGCTCTTGCGCAAATGGCACAGCAATTTTTAGCACCTTTGATTGGCAGTGGCCAAACTTTCATTGTAGTGCCGTCTGCTGGTGCAAACTGCGTCTTTATCATTGCTCCGCCGTTTCTTGTCGAGAAAGCTCTCTCTATCATGCAGACGATCGATATAGGCGAAAACACTTCGCGCATTTTCTCACTTGACCAGTTGAAGTTTGATGAAAATCTGGCCAAAGAGATGGCAGAAACACGTAAAAGAATTCTTTCTGCCGAAGAAATCAATCAGCTCACGGACGAACAGCTCCGAAAACTATTGAAAGAAAAGGGCTTTAGCGACGAAGAAATTGATCGTATGACAAAAGCTGATATCCTGCGCTACTTACAAAGTCATGAGCTTGGGCCTGAAGGACTCAAAGTTCTTGAAGATATGCGTAAGAAGAATATTTTTGAAACAGGACTACCACTCGGCACAGTAGAATCAACACAATTTCATATTCAAAAACTGCAGTACAGAAAAGCTAGTGACGTGGTCAAGGCTTTGCGCGCTATCGCAGCAAGTATTCTGGGAGGAACAACTTCGTCACCAATTCCTGGGGCAAAAAACATCACTCAGTCTGATCTTATCATCACGCTTGATAGCTTGCAGGTGATTGAGGAAAATAACTCTATCGTTCTTACCGGAACTGCCTCTACTTTACAAAAAGCTAAAGATCTCATCTCTCAAATTGATGTGCCTGTAAAACAGGTGCTTATTGAAACACTCCTTTTGGATACTACACTGACGAATACATTGAACTTTGGTGTGGATAGTGGATTTAAGCTGCAGCGCAGAAATTTTGCACTTGAAGGCGGCCTCTTTGGATCAGGCTCAACAAACGTTCTTGCAGCTCTTGCAGAAGTTACAGGTATACCAGTGCCACCACCACCACCGCTTCCAGGCTCTACAATACCCTTCGATCTGTCGCCAAATGCCGTCATAGGCACACCTAACGTCATACCAGGCCTCAATGCACCGTTCGGCACCACTCCGCCATCTCCAGGATTTTCTACTGGTACTATCGGCAGAAAAATTTTATTTAATGGTCATGGTTTCTTAGCCCTTGCTGGCCTTTTGAATGCTGTACGTAGTGACAGTGAAGTCAATATCATTTTAAACCCTAAGCTGACAACAGAACATAACGTTCCGGCAGAGCTTTTTGTAGGCTCACAAGTCGGTATCAAGGGGCAGTCAATTTCAAATAACAATGGTAATATTCTTACCACAAACTATGAAATCAGACAGACAGGAGTGCTTTTAAAAATCACACCACTTATTAGTGATGATGACACAATTACTCTCATTGTAGAGCAGTCAATCAGCCAAGTTAGCCAGGCTGCCATCAACGCCCAATCAACTGCAAACTCTCCTCCTGCTACGGTCAATGAAACAAGAACCCTGACACGCGTTCACCTACCCTCTGAGCATTTTGTGATTCTGTCAGGCCTGATGCGTGAAGAGCAAGACATTAACAACACTCAAATTCCATGCCTTGGCGGACTGCCCTTAATCGGTGCGCTGTTCAGTCAAAATTCAAATGTTAACAACAAACATAACCTTCTCCTTTTCTTACGTCCCTATATCATTGAAAATGAAATTGACATTGATGATATTACGAAAAAGCAGCAGGAAATTTGGGATGAAAAATCACGTCACATGAATAAGCAGCGTGGTATTTTTGACGACCTTAAAACCATCCTGAACTTGGGTTACAACTAGTGTTCACTGTTTCTGATCCAGGGCGAGATCCAGGGAGACGTCCGGCGCAAGGGTCAAGTCTAATGCAAAAGTCTGCTTTTATATTTGTTCTCATTTTGATAGCCCCTTTTCTTGTCACTTCGTGTACACACCAAGAAGAAATCAAGCCCACATTAAGCTACACACCTCCTACACACTTGGTAGAAAAACTCCCCTCTCCATTTTTTCCATTAAGTGCTGAAGAAAAAGAGATGGCATGGGGAAAAGAGCTCCTTATCGCTTCGAGCCTAGCAAAAGAGCAGGATCTGTTTCGCTCAGTCACAGCCTATAAGCGTGCTCGCATCTTGCTGCAAGACTCATCTTCAGCTGAAAGTGACTCCAAAAGGCAGATTCAAATTGAATATGGCCTTCTTCTTTCTTACTGGCTAGCACACAAGTATGAACAGGTAATTGAAAGCTTTGAAAAGTCGAAACTAAAAGTAAACTCATCCGACTTTGCCGCCTACGATGCTCTTCTTCTGATTCTTTACGATTCTTATGTAAGAAATGGGGATACAAAAAAAGCTGAAGCTATTTTTCAATTCATGAAAAGTAAATCGCAGCCACAGGCTGATAAGATTACCCTCTCGTACGCCATTGCCAATGCAAATCTAGCACAGCTTAAAAAATCAAGCGCTCCTGAAATTACATCCCTACTCAACACCTATGAGCAGCATAAAAAATCGCAAACAAGGGCAGAGCTCTTAAATGCACTTTTGCCAGGAGCAGGTTACTACTATGTAGGTCAAACGCAAAGCGCAGCCACCTCATTTCTTCTCAACGCATTATTCATTGCGGCAAGCTATCAGTTTTTTCAGCATGGACAAACAGCTGCCGGTATCATCACCGCTGGCTTTGAGCTAGGCTGGTATGTCGGCGGCATTCGTGGGGCTGGCCTTGCAGCCAAGCAGTACAACAACACCCTCTACAGCCACCTTGCGCAAGATACGATGTCAAAAGAAAAGCTCTTTCCAATTTTGATGCTTGATTATGGTTTTTAGACACCACCAGAGAATAAATTGTATCGTGGTGAATGGAAAAATTATGTCCTTACCATCCCTTAGCACCTGTACTGCCCTGTTGGTTATCTGTGCCCTATTTTCTTTCAGTACAGTCCTTGATGCCGCCTATGAAGAGCCCTGGGGCAAAGATGCAGATATGCTCAATAAGGAAAAAATCAAGCCCCAAGAAAAGGAAATCGCAGGGTTTGAGACCCTTGTCCATTTTCATCAAAAGGTGATTTCAGAAGCTGATGGTCCAAGAAGCCATTACTTTCCATCCAGTTCTCGATATATGTTGCAGGCAGCAAAAAAAAATGGCCTCTTTACAGGCTTCTACCTGGGGTGCGACCGACTGATGCGCGAGAACAATAGTAAGTGGATCTATCCATTGTACAAGACTCGTGATGGTGATTACCTCAAACATGATCCCATCCCTTAGGCTCTGATGACTATTCAAACCCATTGATACCGAATCGCCAAAATTCATTAAAAATTAGTATATTTTAATAACAAAAAAATACATAATAATTTTATTTAAAAACAAATAATTTCAGGACAATATGAATCACACAAACAATTCTCTAGGAACTCGTTATTTATCAATACTTGACATTTTTACTATTGGCACAGGTGGTACACTCCAACCAGCAACATCTGGAAAAACAGCATCTTGTCAATTTCCAAGATATGCCTATCTGCAACAAATACCAGCACAACCCCTATTTTTATTCGAGATGACTCCTGAGCTAAGAAATAGCTGGCAGCTTCGTTTACAACAACCAGTCTCTCCTTTTGCAGCTGCCGCAGCTGACATGGCTGCACGAGCGGCTCAAAATTGCTTCCGAGGAAATGGCCAGCCAGCAACTGCACAAAGTCGCTTATTTACCCCTCCTGCTGCTTTTAGTATGCAGGAACATGCAGCCAGAGAAAGAGCACTTAAACTAGCTGCCACTGCTACACAGCAATTGATTGAATGGATCACAACTAAGGAGATGATGGCAAGTCATCTTATAAAGCAAGTAGGAGGCGATTTTAACCGCCTGACTCTTGTACAAAAAATTGCCTTTCAAAACGCTGGAAAACAGGTTCATTTTCTCGATCTTTCTGGCGTACAACTTACCAGCGCATCTATTAAAAACATCCAGGCCTACTTTCCAAACCTACGCAATCTTATAGCAAACTCTTCACAGCTTACAGACGAAAGCGTCAATCTTTTAAAAGGTTGCCGACATCTTACAAGGCTAAGCATTGAAGTAAACCCGCAGCTTACAGATAATGCACTTCTTTCAATTTCAGAAGTCCCTACCCTTCAAGAACTTTGTCTGAGCGGCGGTAACTATTCAAATCAAGGGATCAGTCGCCTACAGAAGCTAGAACGCCTTACAAGCCTGCACTTAAAAACCTATCAGTTCATAGACGAATTAAGTGTAGCGATCAACAACCTCCCATCACTTCAAGAACTACATCTTGTGAATTGTGGTAGCATAACGGGTGCAGACGCACAAGCGTTTATAGAAAACAATTCGTTACAAAAATTGACATATGCAAACTGCTCACAACTAGATGCTGAAATGATCCAAACACTTTCTATGTGCTATGCAGAGCGATTTTCTTTGCAAGAGCAGCCACTTAAGTGGGGACGAGCGGCTCCACTTTTAAATCTAGCGAGTGTGGATTAAAACTCGGGTTTATTCCATTTCTTTAAATACTTGCACAAAACTTGCGGCAAATTCCTCAAGTGTCGTTGTGCCTTGATGCTCAGGGGTGATTTTTTGCGTTGGCTTGATCGCCCCATCGTTGATCGTCTCATACAGCTCCATCATCAAGCGAGCAGTACTTGGTGCTATGCCAGACTTGACCATAGCTTTCTCAGCATCCAAATAGGTAAACTCCACATATTTTAACCCAGGTTTACCTATTGCTTTTCCAAGTATTCTTGCAGCTTCCGTATAAGTGAAAGCGCGAGGTCCTACAAAATCAAATACGGTATGGCCTTTGAAATCCAAACGAGTTAAAAAGTAAGCTGCTTTTTCAGCAATGTCTTTTGTAGCTACCATCGGAATGCGTAAATGGCCAAATAATGCTCCCTCAAAAATGCCATTTTTGATGATCAAGGGAATGCTCATAAAAAGATTTTCCATAAAGGAGCCTGCACGTAAATGCAGCACATGGGTTTTATGCAGTGAGTTGAGGCGCGTCTCGTGGCGACGAAGACCTTTAATCGGACCTATCTTATCGGCTAGATCTGCACCAATGCTACTCAAGTTCACTACATGGCGCACATCATTTTTCTCAATGGCCGCTTTGATAGCCTTACCAACCTTGTCTTGATAGATGCCATAATCATTTTCAGTATAGCCAGGTGGAATAAAGCTAAATACAGCATCCACTTCTTGAAAAATATCGCTCAAGATATTGGCATCCTCAAAGTCATTCACAACAAACACCTGAGCACCTTTTTCTTTTAAAGCCTCAAGCTTTCCCTGATCGCGTCCAATGGCTTTTACTGTGTGGCCCAATTGCAAGAGTTTTTCAGTGAGAGGAAAGCCAATTTTTCCTGTGGCGCCCAAAATCGCATACACTTTATTTACCATATAATTTTTCCTTAGGTGGTGATGCCTACAAGCTTAGTATTTCACTTCAAGAACCGCAAGTGCTACTTTTCATTCGGAGTTATTTCTCAAAATACGAAGCATTTTTGGAGTGCGGCAGCTTGATGCCGCTTTGTCATGGGCAGGCTTGACCTGTTTCTCATTTTGTCTCTCATTGTGATGAAAAAGAAGGCATGATAAGTTATTCTAACGCATGATAAGATATTCTGGAGACGAGGACAGTATTTAGCTCAAGAACATTAAAGATCCCTAAAATATAGCAACCTGTAGGCGACCAGTATCAGATCCTTGTCCTCAAATACCCTACAGAGGAGATACCTATGTGGATAGATGAATGGCTTTTTAAAGAAAAAATAAGCATTAAAGCTTTTGCAATAAAATTGGATATCTCTCGGCAGTATCTTCATGCGATTATCTCAGGAAATCGTAGAGGCAGTCCAGATATAGCTAAAAAAATCTCAGAATTTACCAAAGGTGAAGTCTCACTAGACGAAATTCTTTTTGGAGATAGAAAAATGAGAAAAAAGCCACCTAAGGAGCGTTAGTCTATTCTACTTCATTCTGTATCTTCTTCAGCCAACTCCAGCTCATTAGCTTCAAGATGTAAACCAATCGCATGATAGGTACACGTTGACTCATACCAGGTTGTTTTTCCTTTCCACTCAACATACGCTCTACGCAATTTTGGGAAAAATATGACAAGCAAGTCATTTGCATTGCTGTAGTAATAACGATGATCTTTAAGTACTTCTGTCATTACATATTTTTGTAAATTCTTCATCTCCTTTCACTCCTTCTTGTTGAAATGCAAACAATACGATGACAAATGTCGTCGATTTTTTGCAAGCGTTTTGTTTACTAATGTCATCATAATGGAGAATATACTGAACCCAGTAGCCAAAATATTAGCCTGTACACTTCACTTTTGATTATTGATTCGGACATCACTGTGACAACAAAAGAAATATGCGTGGACGAGACGAACTTGGAGAGATTTTTTTATAAAAAATCATCTCTGGAAACAAAGCAGCATCTCACAAATAGCGCAAAACAGGCTCAAAGTTAAAAAAATCTACCCTTGAAGGCTTGCAGGATGCGTGTAAGGAAATTTTTTGACTTAGCAGGCGCTAGCTTTATACGCTCATCTACTACTTTTAGATGCCCATTAGGAGCAGCTTTCACACTACTAGCAAGCAGCCACGCACGTTCAAGCGCCTTCTCAATAGAAAGAGCGGGGTTTTGTTCATCAAAAAGATAAAGATTATCTTTTCCGATATAGTCAACAAGCCTAGAGTTTTCAAGCACACGCCATACACTGGGTGGTATGCTTGCTACTACCAAATATCTACCACTTTTACGTAAGTAATCACACAGCTGCTTCAACGCTGTTGCGGCTGTTGCATCTATATCACGCACATGCTTCAGGCGGATGATAAACACGCGCGTATCCTCATCATCTTCAGCAATCGCTTTGAGCGCTGATTGAAAGATGTCAACTGCACCAAAAAACAGCTCCCCTTCAATGTTGACAATACGTATTTTCTTTTTTAATTGCTTCTCAGATGGCAAGCTTGGCCTCAGCTCTTCAGTCACTTCGTCATAGACATACTCAATCACTTCAGGACTAGCAGCTTTTCTTAAGTACAAGACAATAGACAAAACCACGCCGATATAAAAGGCAATGTGCAGGCTAAAAAAGATACAGGAAAGAAAGGTCATGATCAATACAAAGGCATCTGAATGCGTCGCTCTCAAACAGAGTCCTAGCTGCTTTCTATCGACTGCCCGCATTGCAGTGGCCATAATTAATGCTGCTAGGACAGAAAGCGGAATGTATTGAATGAGTGTGCCAAAAAAAGCAACGGCGATGGCTACAAAAATAGCACTAAAGACAGCTGCAAAACGCGTTTTTCCACCGCTCTCATAGTTGACCTGTGTGCGTGAGATGCTTCCAGATGCAGGAAGTGCACCAAAAAATGCGAGGAAAAAGTTTGCGGCCCCCAAGCCAAAAAGTTCTTGGTTCACACGTAAGCGCTGGCCCGAATTTGCAGCTACAGATTTGGCAATAGATGTGGTTTCAAGCATACTGATCAGGGCAATGGCAAAAGCTACAGGTAAAAGAGAGTCTAAAAGCCTGATTTCAAATATCGGCAACTGAAGGCTTGGCACTACAGCTTCAATGCGGCCTTGATCGCCAATGATGCTCAGCGTCCTGCCTGTATGATCTTGGATATCCTGTAAGTGAAATAGATAAACAAGTGGCGTTACTATGAGAATCATCGCTAAAGAGGCCGGAACGACAAGTTTTATTTTTCTTAAGGCAAAGAGCACTGTCAGGCTTACAACTCCCACAAGGGCCGTAGGCGGATGGATATCGTTTATGTGCCTCACAAAATCGTGCATTTTTTCAAAAAGCGTCACCTGCTCGCCTACCGTCTCAATGCCGATCAAGTTATACAGCTGCTCCAAAGAAATTGCAAACGATGAGCCTAAAATATAGCCTATAACTACGGGAATACTGGCAAATTGAATGACACGGCCCATCTTAAAGACACCTGAAAGTATCTGAAAAAGCCCTACGAAAAGAAGCAGTGCTGCCATCACCTGCAAGGCAATCTGCCCCTTCATAGGGTCAGGCAGCCCTGGGTAGTACTTGTAAAGGATCGCCGCAGTTGCTGACTGCACAAGAAGCACCGTAGTATTGTTTGGTCCAATGACAAGGTGCCTGGATGAACCAAATAATGCACAAATACCCGTACCAAAAATCGTTGACATTAACCCACAATAAGGCGGCAAGCCGACAAA
>JAHFTM010000020.1:0-1209 GCA_023269335.1 Chlamydiia bacterium | reverse complement strand
TGGAAAGCATCGACACGGTAAGCCCAGCCCAAATATCAGAGCAAAGCTTCATCCAGCTGTACGTTACTAGATCTTTTTTCAGCGGGCTAAGAGAAATCTCGTCTTGTGAATAGCTCATAAATAGTATTTATTCTTATCTAACCATCAGGTATCATGTTCCATGAATCTTACAAAGAACATCTTATGTCACACTTAAAAAAAATAGCCATTGTTGGCAGGCCAAACGTTGGTAAATCTGCCCTCTTTAACGCCCTCTGTAAAAAAAGAATTGCAATTGTCGATGAGCAAGAAGGCATTACTCGTGATCGTTTATACAGCCGCTCGGAATTCTTTGGCTACCCTTTTGAAATTATTGACACGGGTGGCATTGATGTACGCTCTAAAGCTGATTTCATCAAAGAGATCAGACAGCAAGCCGAGATCGCCATCGTCGAAGCTGACTCTATTATTATGGTTGTCGATGCTAAAACTGGGATGCAAGAGCTTGACCAAGAGGTAGCTAGAATCCTACACTCCAAGGATAAACCCCTCTGCTTAGCAATCAATAAAGTTGATAATGCCAACGACATGCGCTATGTGCAGCAGTTTGCCAAGCTTGGCATCACGAAGATGGTACCCGTATCGGCATCTCATAGCTTTCAGATGGCAGAGCTCCTTGAAGCTGCTCTGGAGCCCTTTGATAAAACTGAACTTTTTAACGATGATCCCTCTCTCACAAAAATTGCTATTGTCGGCCGTCCTAATGTAGGTAAATCCCTGCTTCTTAACACCCTTTTAGGTGAAGAGCGCTCGATTGTCTCTCCGATTGCTGGCACCACACGCGATGCGATCGACACCAAAATTCGCTTTGGCGATAAAGAATATTTGATCATTGACACAGCAGGGATCAGGCGTAAACAGAAAGAAAAGGAGGTGGTAGAAAAATTTGCCTCTATACGTTCAGAAGAAGCACTGGCTCGCGCTGACATCGCTCTCTTAGTAATGGATTCCATGCAAGGGATGACAAGTGAAGAGAAAAAAATTGCTCATCTGATTGAAAAATCGGAAAAGGGCTGTCTTTTGCTTTTTAACAAGTGGGATCTTACTCAAGGCCAAGGGTTTCGTATGGAACATAGCATCCGCGCAATTGACGAAGAGGTGCCCTTTTTTAAGTTCTGTCCTAAGATTTTTATCTCGGCAAAAACAAAACGCAACGTCGACAAGATTTTT
>JAHFTM010000019.1 GCA_023269335.1 Chlamydiia bacterium | reverse complement strand
AACTTTTCAATGCACGGTGTGCAATCGCAGTTTCACGTGAATCTGTTGAACTTTGTGTGGAGGTTGATGATGAGCGTTCTTGTGATAGACCACTAGTACTTGAAGAAGATTCTATACCTGAAGATGCGACCATCGAATAGTCTTCTTGGGGGTTACTTGTTCCTTGAGACTGCATAGCACCCGGATTACTCGAAGAACATGGATAAGTTTCAGTAAAATTATCGTAATAATTATTTGATACATTTGATGACATACGCTATCTCCCCCAATCTATTATTTTTAACAATGTTAATTGTAATATATAATATCATTTATGTAAACTTTTAATTTTATAAATTACTTGCCCATTGCTTGCAACTGATACTAAAGCCTACAATGCATAAGAATTACTACTAAAAGGATATTGAATGTCGACAATTGATCATTTTCAGGCCAAAAGTTCTATGGCTCATCTACCTTTAGGTGCCACCTCTGTTTCCCTGTTTCAGTGGAGTCGAAAAGCTCAGTTTTCTCAGATTTCCGCTACAAAAAAGATGGCGCTCATGTTGTTAGAAACTAATAGCTCTCTACAAACAGTTTTTGCAGGCTGCAAATTACTTATTAGTCGCCAAGAGATTGAGAAATCAAAAAAGTCAGTAACTGCTCTTCACTCACCATTTTTACAACTTCCCAACGAGCTTCATGCTCGACTGATTGAGTGTCTTGATAGGAAAACTCTTTTTAGATTACTCACTACACATCGCGAATTTCATGCGCAAGTGTTAGAACAGCTAACTCCAAGGTGGTGTCTTGTTCAATCCATTTTTTCAACAGCCCACATTACCAATCTAACAGAAAACGTACGCTCTCCACGGACAATCTCAATATACCAGATACAAAATCGCTTTCACACCTTTTGCTATGTGCCCGCTCTTCAGGCTGTCATTACTGGAGATGCTGCGGAATATCATCGATTAACGCATCCGCTCAATGTATGGTCTCTTGCTGGAAAAAATATTCAGCGGATAAAAGATTCCTCTTTTTTCTATAAGCCGATCCAATTTATCTCTCTCAACCCACTCAATAACCAATTTGCAGTTGGCTCACGAGAATGCATTCAAATATGGAAAGTTGATGAGGGCAAACTCTGTTTGGTGAGACAATTGAAGACTGGAAATTATGAAAAAGCGCTAACCGCCTTGTACTACAGCCATGACCTGCTTTGCTACGCTAACCAACGTGGTGAAGTATTCATTCAACGCACTGAAGGCGCCTCATCGCACAAGTGGACTCGCATCGCTTTTGCAGAAGATGAATGGCATACTATTTCCTGGATTGATGTGGATCCTATAAAACAGCACCTTTTTGTAAAAACAAGAAGTACAATCTCAGTTTACAGTATACTCACAAATGAACAGTTGTATTCAATTGCACATGTGCAAGAGTCTGCCAAACCACAACTTGATTGCAATCGAGAACTTCTTATTTTTGACCAAGACAAAAAAACGATCATCTTTACAAAGACCACAACCGGTGAACAACTTCACCAATTTATTCTTCCCGATGCAGATCATACAATTACAGCATTTCATTTTGACAGTATCTCTCAGCAGCTTTTTGTTGGTATTGACACAAACGATGTGACAAACAAAACTAAGATTATTGTTTGGGAAACCGTAGAAAAAGTAATTACTCGATCCTTTTTCACAAAGTATGATAAAACAACTGCCTACCCTCTGGAAAAACTGGATTATGATCATGAATCTGAATTACTGCTAACAGCTGGTTATGGAGTGCAATTATGGGATATGCATACAAAACTGCGAGTAAATGATTTTACAAAGGGGAGTATCTTGAAAGTCCACTGGGACAAAGCTCATCGTAAACTACTTATTTTACCTCAAAATTACTCTCAGAATTCCTCTTCTACGATTACTTTGATCGATTATGGCAGGCATCTCGCACACCACACTTTTTAAATCTCATCTTCTGAATCAGGCTCAAAGTCTTCTAAGACACGCAGCTTTTTCCCGGAAATAATACGCACAAGTGACAGCACAACAGCTAAAAGAAAATAGGCCCAAGAAAGGCCTGCAAAGACAAGAGCAAAATGCTGCAGTGCACCAATCAAGATCACCGCTGCAATGATTACCGTAAGAGCAATCACCTGAAATGAACCCACGCGAATATGAAGTGCTTTTAAGCTTGGAAACTTCCAGCGCGAGATCATAAAAAAACCCATCACAAAGAAGACAACCGTTGCAAAAATGGCTCGTTGCATATCTGTCATTGGATAAAAATTTTGAAATTCCTCACTCATAAATAACAGCGTAGTTGATGTAACGATCGCGCCAGCTGCCGGAATGGGAAGACCTGTAAAGTTTGCCATAGAAAGAGCGATTTTTTCTTTATTCCCCTGATTTTCGTGGCTAGCCACTCGAAAACGCACAAGACGAAGCACACCACAAATCGCATAAATCATTGCCCCTGTTGTTAAAACAAAAGAGAGCATTGTTCCCTGTTCAAGCGACAATGTTTTCAAAACGAGAGCTGAAGGGGCTACCCCAAAGGAGATGCCATCTGCCATCGAATCAAAGACGCCACCAAACTCTGACTCCACTTTCATCGCCCGTGCAATAGCTCCATCCATAAAATCAAGAACAGCAGCCAGCATTAAAATACAGACAGAAGCCACGATGGTATGATAGCTTGCCGTGCCAGGCTGTAGCATATTCATCTTGAAAATGACAAATAGGCCGCAAGAAAGGCTGAAAGCCGTAAATATATTAGGAACAATTGCTTTTCGCTTCATAGCACTTCTGGTTTTTTGTCTTTTTTATCAAAATCGTGAGTATAACCGCTCGCCTCTTGAATTTCAAGCCGTTCATCGTTTATACTCTTGATTTTCAATTCGAAAGGATAAAATCTCATGTTGTCTATCGGCTCAAAATATCGCGGCTTTACTGTTACCAAATCAATCGAAATTCCTGAACTGCAATGTCAGCTTATTGAACTAAAATCTGAAGAAAGCGGTGCTGATGTTCTTTACATCCATGCCGATGACCCTGAAAATTTTTTCTGCCTTTCCTTCCGTACTCTTCCTCCCTCATCTAATGGCGTAGCCCACATCTTAGAGCACACTGTACTTACTGGATCTGATAAGTTCCCGGTAAAAGATCCCTTTTTTTCTATGAATAGAAGAAGTTTAAATACATTTATGAACGCGCTAACTGGCGCTGATTTCACCTGCTACCCAGCAGCTTCTCAAGTTGAGCAAGACTTTTATAACCTGCTAGGCGTCTACCTAGATGCTGTTTTTCACCCCCTTTTAACAAAGCTCAGTTTTGCCCAAGAAGGCCACAGACTTGAATTTACTACCCCAAACAGCCCTGACAGTCCTCTAGAATATAAAGGCATAGTTTATAACGAAATGAAAGGCTCACTTTCCTCTCCGACAACAAGACTCAACGAAGCTATATCTGAAGCGCTTTTTCCAAATACTCCCTACGGCTTTAACTCAGGCGGTGATCCACGCGACATACCAAAGCTCACCTACGATGAGCTTGTTAGCTTTCACAAGAAATACTACCACCCCAGCAAATGCCTTTTTTTCTTTTATGGCAACCTGCCTTTAGAAAAGCACTTAGACTTCATTTATGAAAATGCACTTGTGGGCTATAAAAAAGAGCCGCAGCTTGAGCCCATTCCAAAACAGCCGCGCTTTTCAAAACCGGTCAGAAAAGAGCTTTTCTATCCCGTTTCAGACGAAGACACTGAAGATGAAGAAAAGACGCTCATTAGCTTTGCCTGGCTCACTACGTCAATTCTCGAGCAGCTAGAAGTTTTAGCTCTTAGTATCTTAGATATTATCCTCATGGACACTGACGCCTCAATCTTAAAGTTGCAACTTCTGCATTCAGGGCTCTGCAAACAGGCCAGCTCAACTTTAGATACAGAAAATGCTGAAGTACCCTATCAAATCACCTTGAAAGGCTCCAAAGCACAAGATGCCGATGAACTGGAACGTATTTTGCGTGAAACCCTTTTACATATTACTCAAAAGGGTATCGATGAAGATCATATCGCAAGTGCCATGCATCAACTAGAACTTGAGCGCAGCGAAATCGGTCAAGATGGAGGCCCCTTCGGTCTATCTCTTTTTGCCCGCTCGGCTTTGATGAAACAGCATGGTGGCAAGTCAGAGGATGGGCTCCGCATCCATTCTCTTTTTGAGGAACTCCGCTCTACGCTTCAGGAAAAGCCTACTTTTTTTCAAGATTTGCTCTACAAATACTTCATTAACAATACTCACTTTTTGCGTATTGTGATGAAACCAAGCAAAGAACTTGTACAGCAAGAACTTTTAGAAGAAAGAGCTCGTTTAGATAGCCTACAAAATACTCTTACACCACAAGAGGCTAAAAAAATTGCACTCAATGCTGAAGAACTGAAAGCATCCCAAGAGCTTGATGATTCTGAAAAACTAGAGCTCCTTCCTAAAATTTTACTTGCTGATGTACCCAAAAAAGGACGTCGATTTGAACTTTCAAGACAAGCACTTGGCAATCTTGATGTTTTTCATCACAGTGCTTTTACCAACCACTTAATCTATCTTGATCTTGTCTTTCCCATGCCTGAGGCTAAAGAAGAGGATCTATGGTTTATGCGTCTTTTTTCAATTCTAGCCCCACAAGTTGGTAGCGGAACACGCTCATACACTGAAAATCTGGAATACATCCAGCAACACACAGGCGGCATTGGGGTTGGCTTTTCGTTAAATCAACAGGTGAACGATGCAGATGTATTCAGCCCATCTGTGCACATCAAAGGAAAAGCGTTATGCCGCAAACAAGACAAACTTTTTCAGCTCTTTTTCGACACAGCACAAACGTTGAATTTTACCGATAGAAACCGACTTAAAGAGCTTATTTTCAAACATTTCACAAACCTACAAAGCGCGCTGACTCAGAATGCTTTAAAATACGCAGCAACCCTATCTCTCAGCCATTTAAGTCAGGCAAATCACCTCTCTTCTGCCTGGTCAGGGCTTGATTATTTTTACAAGGTGCGCTACTTAGCGCACAATTTTGACAAGGAACAAGACAAGCTTGTAAGCAAGCTCACAGAGATGCAAGAAAGGCTTTTTTGCAATCAAGGAGCACATCTCGTTGTCACCTGTGACCAAGCAGAATACAGCAAGTATGCAGAGACAGGTTTTGAAGGACTTATAGATCTACCATTACGACCCTATACACCATGGAAAAGCCATTTTACACTCCCTAAAGTAACACCTATAGCGCGTCTTATTTCCACACCCGTAGCGTTTAGTGCTCAAGCTTTTAAAGGCCTTTCTTATACCAATCCAGAGAGTGCAGCTTTAGCACTTGCCTCTCACATCTTTGATAATGTCACCCTCCACAAGCGCATCCGCGAACAGGGCGGAGCCTATGGTGGCGGTTCAAGCTACAACCCAACTTCATCAAATTTTTATTTTTATGGTTACCGCGATCCAAACATAGCTACTACAGTTTCGGCATTTGATGAGGCTATCAAAGGAGTGATAAAGGGCAATTTTGATGAAAGTGATTTAGAAGAAGCAAAACTTGAGATGATACAAGCACTTGATACACCTGTACCACCTGGAAGCCGTGGGGATGTGGCCTATTCACGTCTTCGTGAAGGAAAAACAGATGAAGTCAGACAGTCCTTTCGGGATAGGATTCTAAATGCAAGCTGTAAAGATATTCAAAACGTGGTATTAGAACATGTTTTACCGCGTATATCGGAAAGTGTACTTGTCACTTTTGCAGGACGCGAACTTGTAGAAAGAGAGAATAAGAAATTAAAAACACCGCTTCAAATAGAGAAGATATAGGTACCAAAATATGCGCAAAGTTCTTGTTTTAGTGTTTAGCGTAAGCCTTATGGGCTTTTTCACTTTTGGAATTTTAAAAGCGAAAGCTGCTTCTCAAGTTGAAACTGATTTTTCATTTGGGAAACAATATAAGGGCTTTGTTGTTACAAAATCACTCGACATCCCTGAGCTTCAATGCCACCTGACAGAACTTACTCATGAAAAAAGTAGTGCACAAGTTGTGCACATTCAAGCCAATGATCCTGAAAATCTTTTTTGTATAAGTTTTCGCACCTACCCTACTTCTTCTAATGGCGTAGCTCACGTTTTAGAGCACACGTCGCTTAAAGGCTCAAAAAAATTTCCTGTAAATAACCCCTTCAATGCTATGAAAAGGCGCAGCTTAAGCACCTTCATGAACGCCATGACAGGGCCTGACTACACTTGCTACCCTGCAGCATCACAAGTAGAAGAGGACTTTTATAACCTGTTTAGTGTCTACCTGGACGCTGTGTTTAATCCACTATTAGACCCCATGGCGTTTGCACAAGAAGGGCATAGACTTGAGTTTGCAAATCCTATGGATTCAGCAACGCCCCTTGAGCATAAGGGCGTGGTGTACAATGAAATGAAAGGAGCACTTTCTTCACCTTATCGTCTTTTACTAAGAGAAGTAACCAAAGAGCTTTTTCCGGGCTCTCCCTATGCCTACAATGCTGGCGGCGATCCCGAAGAGATTGCCCAACTTGAACATAAAGACCTTGTCGCTTTTCATCAAACACACTACCAGCCAAGCAACTGCATTTTTTTCTTTTATGGAGATATCCCCTTAAGTAAGCACCTTGATTTTCTTTCTGCAAATGCCTTTGATGAATCAGCTGACACAAGTAAAGCACTTGCACCTATCCAACCACAAAAGCGCTTTTCGGAGCCTGTGCGCAAGGAATTTTTGTATCCAGCAGCAGAAAAAGAGACGCAAAATAAAGACATCATTAGCTTTTCCTGGCTTACAGGACAGGTTACCGATAACGAAGAGGTACTTGCTCTCACTATCCTGGACTGCATTTTGATGAACACTGACGCCTCACCTTTAAAATCTAAGCTCATAAAGTCTGGTCTTTGCAAACAGGCAGACTCTTTGTTAGATGTTACAAAAACAGACATCCCTTACATTCTTTTTTTTGAGGGCTGTAATGGGGCTGATGCAGATGCACTCGAAGCATGTATCCGAAAGGCACTTCAAGAATTTTGCCAAACTGGGCCGACAGAGCAGCAAATAACACGAGCACTGCATCAGATAGAGATTGCGCGTTCAGAAATTGCAGGTGGAATTTTTTCAAGATGCGCCCTTGCGAAACAGCATGGAGGACAAGCAGAAGATGGTATTCGTATCCACTCTCACTTCGAAAAATTAAAAATTGCCCTTCAAAAAAATCCACAGCTCTTTCAAGACTTAGTCCAAAAGCATCTTCTCACAAATGCACACCTTGTGCGTCTCGTGATGAAACCAAGCTCTGCCCTTGCTGAAGTTGAATCAAAAAACGAGCGTCTTTTATTAGACAATCTGCACAAAGAGCTGACAACAGAGGAGATAGAAAAAATCCTCTCCAATACAGTCGCGCTTAGAGAATACCAAGCAAAGACAGACGTGGACCCTCTTCCAAAAATTTCAGCACAAGCAGTTCCTAAAAAGGCGCGTTCATTTGACCTTAAAAAACAGACCCTTGGTAGCGTTGATGTATACCATCACGAAGCCTTCACCAATAGCCTTGTCTACGCAAGCCTGGTGCAGGACTTACCACAAATGACAACCGAAGATCTCTGGCTAGTGAGTCTTTTCTCAGAACTTGCACCACAGCTGGGCGTAGGTAATCGCAGCTATCTTAAGAACCTAGAATATATTGAAGAAAATACTGGTGGCGTAAGCTGTGCTGTAGCTTTGTATCAAATGGCTACAAACCCCAACCTTTTTCATCCAAAGCTACATATCAGTGGTATGGCCCTTGAAAGCAATGGAGACAAGCTTTTCTCACTTATAAACGCTATGGTGTCAAACTTGGATTTTAGTGATAAAGAACGCATAAAAGAGCTGATCAAAAAGCACTTTGTGCAACTTGAAAATTCGCTGAGCCAAAATGCGATGCAATACGCTATAAGCTTATCATTAAGTCAGGAAAGTGCTCCTAATTCATTTGCCAATAGCTTAGAGGGCTTTGAATACTATTGCAAAATCAAAAACTTAGCTGCTCATCTCGATGATGAAATCGACGAGGTGTGTCAAAAACTTATCTCTTTTCACCATACACTCAAGTCCTCGAGCCATACAGATCTTGTGCTCACCTGCTCAAACAAGAGCTATGAAAGATTCCTTGGTGCAGGCTTTTATGGCCTGGCAATGCGGCAAATTTCGACCCCTCTAGCTGAGCCTATGGCTTTTGCAGAAGATTTTGTACTACAGAAAATGCAACCTACGGCGTATATCATTGCAGCTCCAGTTGCCTTCAATGCTAAATCATTTAAAGCTTTATCCTATGTTCACCCAGATAGTGCTTCTCTAGCACTTTCAGCCTATATTTTTAAAAACTCAACCCTACACACGCGTATTCGTGAGCAAGGTGGAGCCTATGGTGCTGGGGCTCGCTACAACCCAGCAAACGCAAATTTTTATTTCTTTTCTTATCGTGACCCTAATATTGCTAGCACGCTATCGGCCTTTGATGATGCAATTGCAGAAGTGATTGCGGGGGACTTTGATGCAAGTGATTTAGAAGAAGCTAAGTTAGAACTACTGCAAAATCTTGATGCGCCGATTTCTCCTGGAAGCCGTGCTGTAATTGCCTACGCTCTTCTTTGTGAAGGGAAAACCGACACTATGCGCCAAGCATTTCGCGACAGACTTTTTTCTACTAATTGCCAAGACATTCAAAAAGTGACAGCAAACTGCATACTTCCAAACTATCAACAAGGCTCATTTGTAAGTTTTTGCGGGCAGAAGATAGCAGAAGAAGAAAACAAGAAGCTAGCTACACCACTTCTCATTGAATAGGAGAGCTAAGGAAACTGTGGGTATTGTGGAAACGATTATCGAGCAAACTGTAGTGACGTAAGTACATTCATGCTAACAAGCATCTTAGCAATCCATTCATCCTTTACAACCTGTTTGCTACCTTGTTGCTCTGTTATCTCACCCAAAAATGCGTTCGTCTGAGCTGCATGAATGGCGTCATCGATCGCTTTTTTTGTTGAAGTCTTCACACTTTCATCTGAAACATCTACAAGCACCTGCCGCGCTCTAAGATCTGCTATTATTTTATCATATGGAACTCTCTGTCGTTTTTGTAGCATCAATTGATTTACTGCTACATCACGCCCAAGCGTACTCCAACGAGTGATAGCATCTTCTATTGCTTTATCATCAACTGCTGTAACTTTATCAGCTGAAATTTGAGGCATAACCCCTTTTTCATTTAACCAGGTGAGTACCGAATGCAGCGATTCACCTCTTTGTTTTAATCGTGTTGTTGCTTCAAATTTTAGCGCCTCTTTTTCAGCCTGCGGCTTTGATGTCGCATCAATAGCTACCTCGATTGCGTCACTTGCTTCAGCATCTGTTACTTTTATAATTAATGGTACTAGCTGAGCTGCTTGAACGTTATTTTTTACTAAATCATCAACTAGCTCAATAAGCGCTGGGGAAATCTCTGGAATAATCTGTTTCTCATTCTTCAACCAAGTCAGCACAGAAGCAAAAGAGCCATCGCTTCTTTGTAATCGCTGCGCCACTTCAGCTCTTAAAGCTACTTTGGCAGCCGATGTGCCCTCTGCTTTGTCAATTGTTTCATTAATGGCTGCTTCTAAAGATCTAGCTACTGGAAGACTAGTATTGCGCGCTGTTGGTATGCTTGCCGCTTGTAACCAGCTAAGAGTGTCCTCTCTCAATGCTTTTACTATCTCAGTTGCGCTTTTCCCTTGACCTTTCATGGCCTGTACCACGGCACTCAAGTGCTGTTTTCTTGCTTGAACTTGTGTAGTGAAATGAGCATCCATGCTGGCTTTAATTGCACTATTGATTTGATCATCATGTATCTGCACAATAATACCACGCGGCTCTTCTGCAAGCCATCCAATCAACTCTCTTGGCTGAAGTCTTGATTGTGCAACCTCAGCTCTTACAGCGTCAAAAGTAGCTTTTCCTGACCATGTTGCCTGAAGGTTAGCTTTAAGCCATTCAATGCACTTGTCTCGCTCCTCAGCATTTCCGTTAACGCTACTTACAAGCCAAGAGTGAATTGCAGAAGCTGAATAGCGCTGCCAAAAAATAGCTTCGTCTCTTCGTTCATCAAAGCCCATTGCTCCAAAACGAGCGAGTCCTGCTTCAGCTGTAAATAAATTTGCCATCGGTAAGTTTAACTTTTTACCCAAAACAAGCATGAATTTTTTAAAATGTTCCACGCTTTCATTACCAGCTGGCGGGATTCCTTCAGCAATAATCCCTCGAAATTCTGCCAGAGTCTCTAAACAGCTCTCTTTGTAGTTAGGACTTTTTCCTTGAACGATTTCTTTAAACATACCCAGCGAAGAAACATAAGGTGCCGTTCCACAGTGTGTTGAAGCCTGTATAAAAGAAATGATTATTTTGGCCTTTTTAGCTTGCGCCTCTGGTGTATCTCCTAACTCACTTAACTTTTTTAATACGTTCGTGATGGCCTTTTCTATGGTCTCATAGTACTCCTTCAAAGCCGCAGAGTCTTTTGGGGGTGTGCCAAAAAAACCCTGCTTATCCTTAATACGATTCACAAATAATTGCAGTTGCTCTCGTAAAGCATCTCGCGTTATGTTATTCAGATTCGTAGTATCCATATCTGATTTGAAATGTTCTGCAGGATTGTAGTAGGGCTCTTTAGTACTATCATGAAAATTAATACCCTCAAAAATAGTCATCAATTGCCCTACCTTAAACCCTGCAGGTGCTGGTGGAATGACTAAGACAGCTGCTGATTCGGCTACGTGATGTTTATCAAAAGTAAAGCGAACTGAAAAATCAAAATTATTTACTTCGTTAGCAAATTTCGGGTAGAGCTTTTTAAGCTTTGCTATTTCAGCAGTATAGCTATTTTCGCTTGCGCGCCCTACACGTGCTCTCACCACTGCCACATAGAGATTTGCATATTCAGGTAATCCAACAGCCATACAAAATACTTGCGCAATGGTTGCAGGAAAAATCTTCCCAGTCATTGCATGATCAATTCTTCGAGCATTTTCAAGCATCGTTTTTAAAAGAAGCAGGTCATGGCCTATAGATCCACTTGCCGCCAATAGATTAGCCGTCTGTGCAAAAAATTCCTTTGTAGGCGCAACAAGAGCCTGTATAAGAGCTGCTGTTTTTCGATTTGAAGGAAGCTTAGCTACTTGAGCAAGAACAACACCAAGGTTTCTCCAGTACTCGTCTCCTTGCCAGGCTCTGTCAACTCTCATCTCAGCAAGAGTAGCTACTGGGTTTTCACATAACTTTTTAGTCCATATTAGCTTCAAATTTATCCTATCTACTATCTCTCTGCTCACTGGAAGATGTTGTTTAAACTGCTGCATGAGGGCGTTATACTCATCTTTATCGGAGATAGCTAAAGCAAAAGACATTGCAGATGCACTATGCGCTATTTGTGGGAACTAAAGTGGCAATGAACGCTCTGTCAATTTTCTTAGCATTTGCAAAACAGGCTTTTAAATGAGTAAGCTCTTGTGCACTTGGAGGACCCTCTGATGCAAGAGCACGAATATGCGCAAAAAATAGATCTTGTGCTTCCTTAAAAACTTTCCCTCTTTTTACTAACGGCACCTGTACTAATGCTTCACCAATATTTTTCCAATATTCCTGGTCTTGCCATGCAGATTGCAACCCCTTTAATAACGTATCTTGACTTGCATTACGAGAGAGCGCTGCAATGCAGATCTTCTTCAGATGCTCATTTATTTTATCTCTTTTTTCTGGATTTGCAGCTTTATATGCTTCAATAAGTGTCCCATATTTAGCCCCAGTATCTGCTTGTAAAAGCAACCGTTCCAAAGCTGCCTCATTTTCTTGTGTAAACTTTTTCACTTGTGCGCATGTTACAGGGCAAGTAGCTTGAAGTCCCTGAAGCAAAGGGCCAAGATCGTTTTCTGCCATCTCAAAAGCAAATGTTCTTGCCAGATCAAGGTATTCATCTGCCTCTTCTGAGAATGCTTCTGCAAAAGTAATTGCTTCTTTCAAGTTCTTTGGTTGTAATTTTGAGGCTCTGACATAGTCAATTCTCTGGGCAGAGTTGAGTATTATTTTCAAAATATCAATATCTTCTTTAAGAAGAACATTTTTCTCTACAATTGTATTAATCTCTTTAAAAAGTAGCTCTTTGGCTTTTCCAAATGCATCATGGGTATCCATCCTAATACAATGAGTTACAGTTAAGGTGTTAGCCAAGTGTGTCCAGTAGTCTTTTCTATTCCAAGCAAATTTTAACTTGCCTAATACATCAGGAGAGCTTGCAGTACCGCTTACAGCAGCGACACATTGTGCTGTAAGAAGATCTTTTATATTGCGCTCTTTTCCAAAATAACTTGCTTGATATGCAGTAAGGCGCCTTTGATAATCTTCTGCACTTAGGGCTTGTGTAATCACTCGATCAAAAATAGCACTACTAGCAATAAGCTTTACTTGTGCTACAACATCTGGACAAGCTGTTTGCAGCCCCAGTAATATATCTTCCAGAGAATTTTCTGCCATATCACGCGCAAAATTATGTGCTGCCTGCAGATGCGGATTTGGCATGACTGGCCATAATGCTGCAAGACAGATAGCCTCTTTCAAAGTACTCGGTTTCAATTGTAAGAGTGCAGCATTATCAACTACTGAAGCAATGTTCAATAACATGTTCAAAACAGCAATATCTGCCTTCTGTATCTTGTCTTTTTTTACAACTGCGGTGATTTTTTCAAAGAGAGCAGCTTTCTCACTGTTTGGCATTAAGTCAGTAAGTCTACTACCAATATCTGGTCTAGATACAACTTCTCTTTTAAAAAAGTCATCTTTTAGTAAGAGCCCATAAACTGCAAAAAACTGTTTCAAGTCCTCTTCTTGAAGTTTACTAAAATCTGTACTCCTAAAAATTAGTCCAACTATTTCCCGCTGATTATTATTGAGTGCATTTTCAAGAAGAGCCAGACTATCCTTTACCGGTAGCGCGCTTAAGCCACGGCGTAGCTCACCTACCTCCCCTGTCTGATAAGGAACTTGATCCTCAGTAAATCTTGAAAGCTTCTCAAGGTTTGCTTTTATATTACTCAAACTTTG
>JAHFTM010000018.1:8793-13173 GCA_023269335.1 Chlamydiia bacterium | reverse complement strand
AAGATGGTTTTGCAAAATGTGCAGCCGATCAGCTGGTTTAATGGGAAGATGGAGTTTGCGCCAGTGCAAGAAATTCAAACTCAGGCAAGTGAGGGAAAAGATGCAAAAGGTATTTTAAACAGATTTTTCCCTGATAATCACATCGTGCTTTCACAAAACCGAAGATAGGTAAATCATTACCAGTGACCAATCTTTAACTCAGGCAAAGCTTGTTTCAAGGTAGCTTCTTCTTCAGGAGTCACTAAAGGACAGCTACTAAGGCCCAGTCGTTCTAGTTGAGTGCAAGAGGTAAGGGGTTGCAAACTGCTAACTTTTGTAAAGCCTGCAAGGTAGAGGTTGCGTAGTTCTGTGAAATGTGAAAAAAGTTGCAAATCACTGATTTCGTCGCACTTATAAATGGACATATCCTTCATGTTACTACAAACTAAAAGCGAGTGTAAATGTACGATATTTCCACAGTTTCTAATCCATAAATGTTGTAAATTTTTACAAAGAGAAAGTGGTTGTACGTCAGTTACCATGGGGCAATTGTCAATCGTTAGATGTTGTAGTTTTTTACATTTTGAAAGTGGTGTTAAACTTGCAAGAGCAACACAACCGTTAACGGATACTGTATGCAGGTTGCTAGCGCAAGACAGGGCTTTGAAATCTGAAATTTCAGGACAGCCGTAAGCTCGGAAGAGCTGAAGTCTTGTACAAGTAGAAAGCGGTCCTAAATCTGTTACATTGAGACAACGATAAATTTCTAGCTTGGAGAGTTTTAGACAAGTAGATAGCGGTTGCAAATTGCAGAGATTGGGAAGATCAGAAAGCCCTAGTATTTCTAAATTTGGAAATTGAGAAAGCACATCAAAATTACTGACTTTAGCACAAAGAACAAGCTGTAGTTCACGCAGCTCGGCAAGAGTGGAAAGTGGACTTAAATCACGGACTTCTCTGCAGTCAAAAAGATGTAAATTTCTTAATGCAAGACAAGTAGCAAGTGGGCTTAAATCAGCAATTTTTTTACAGCCAGAAAGATATAAAGTTCTTAATGCAAGACAAGTAGCAAGTGGTTTTAAATCGGCGATGTTGCTACAGTCAGTAAGATGTAAATTTCTTAATGTAAGACAGCTAGCAAGCGGTCTTAAATCTTTGATAGCTGTGCAGTCATTAAGAATGAGTGTGTGCAGTTGTCTAAAAGTGGTAATTACTTGCAGATCTGTCAGCTGTTCACAGTCCTGCAAATTGAGCTCTTCTAGTTGAGAGCCGGCAAGGGTTTTTAAGCTAATAATGTTATAACAATTAAATAAAGTGAGGCTGCGTAAGTGGGGACAGCTTGCAAGTGGCGTCAAATCAGAGATACCGCACTTAAGGGTTAATTCTTGAAGTTCGGTAAACAAAGAAAGTGCTGAGAAGTCCGAGAATTGTTGGTTATCAGCTTCAGTAAGGTTCAAAGACAAAAGATGTGTGCTGTCTGCAAGCTTTCGAAGTATGCTATCATTAAGAGAGCACTCTGAAAGGCTCAGATGACGTAAATTTTGAAATTGACCGAGTTCTTTGATAAGCTCATCTGAAAGGGGCTGCCTAAGAAATTTAAGCTCTCGGATGTGTGGCCAGTTCTTTCTAATCTCTTGTAAAATTTTGGGACTTATTGGGCATCCAGCAAGATCAAGGCTAGCTACATCTTTAATTTTTTCTTTGAGCTCTTTCGGAAAAACAAATGCTTCTCCTTGCTTCAAAAGTGCTGTTTGAATTGTGGATGTCACATCGCGAGTGACTGCTTCAGCAACTGATTCATATTTTTGCATCTGTTTTTCAGCAACTTTTTTGCCTGTTCCATGAGAAAACTGTGTGACTAGTTCATCGAGTACTTCCTCACCCTCACTTTTTTCTAAAAATGCTCCCACCAAGCCAATTAACGGAGCTGGTAGTTCTGTGGGCTTACTTTTTTCTTTAGGAATAACAACTTCTTCTACTGCTACTTCTTCTACTTTCACAAGCGCTTTTGCTTCTTTGAATTTTTTCAACACAGTTTCAATCTGGCGCTGTCTTTGTAAAATTTCGCTGCGCTTTGCTGTATCTTTTCTATGTGGTTGATTCATCAATTGAATGAATCGGCTATTTAACTTTAAGAGCATTTCTTCACAGCGGCTAAATTGCTCTAGGTGCTGTTTGAGTAATACAGGATCAGCAGCTTTATGGATGGCTTGAATAATTTCTTCAGTGCCTTTTTTGACTATTTTAGGGAATTCACCATCTTCTAAGATAAGCTCGGGACTTTTTCTTAAACATACAGTCAACATTTTCTGGAAATTACCAAGGCGGATACTTTTTGCTGCCTTTTTCTTCTGCGCTTTAACAGCAGCAACCATTGGTTGAGAAGATAATTTTTTGACTTTGGTTTTATGGTGTGACACAGCTGCTAACTTTACTTTTGGTGTTGCAGTTTGTTTATCAACAAAGTGTGGTCCAGCCGCTTGCTCATCTCCTCCAATCAAATAACGCATGGAGTCAGTGTTAGAGCTACTGTGACCTATTCCTGAAGTGTCTGATGTCATATACTTCCCATCAATAAATAAAATTTATGTATAAAAAATTCTTTAATATTAATCTTAGTTATAATTTATTATAATAATTTTATCAATTGTTTAATTTAATAAATAAAACTAATTTATTGAGCAGCTCTTGCAAGCAATCCTGCTAACAGATAGCGGTTGTGGGGGTTGCCATCACGGATTGCTAAAAGAAGAGCGGAAATAGCCTCGTCGCGATGACTTAAGGCAAGCGACTCAAAGCTTTCAACGAGTAGTCTTGATTTCTCTTCAAGCGTTAAAGAGTAGTTAGATTTTTCACGACAGACATTCCAAGGTAAAATCTGGCGAGTTTCTATCAGGTTAAAAGAATCATTTTTTCTTACCCATTCAAGAACGCGTTCTGAGTAGGGTCCAGCTTCATTCATACGAAAAAGAGCAAGGTTTGCATAGGCGCGAATGAAAGGCGAGCCGAGGCGCTCACTTTCATATTGTAAGAGCTCAACTGCTTTTTTAGAGCGTAAATTTTCCAAAAGGCGCACTAAAAGTGGGATAAGGTCATGCTGCTGACAGTGAAAGATTAGGCGAGCAACTTCTAGAAAATCATCTTCTTGTAGCTCCAGTGTTTTTACCAAAAGCTCTTCACGCAGCCGAAGTGAGACTTCATAAAGAAAAGGTGTGCTTTTTAAGTTTTCAAAAGCAGAAGGCGTGGCTTTATAAGAAGTGAGAGCCTTGCCAGGTGAGGCGATACTTTGAAAAGCAAGATCGTTTTGTCTTTGGATAAAAATAGGGAATAACCCCTCAAGAGCGCTTGCATCTTTTTGCTCTAACAAGGCAATCGTTGCATTGAGGCGCACCTGCTGGCTTTGATTTTCCATTTGCCGCCGAAGAAAAGTTTTAGAAGTATGCGTGCTCCCAAGCAGTGTAATGGCAAAAAGATTATCTTTTTCAGCCTCATCAACAATTATTTTTTTTGCTGCTTCATCGCCAAGGATATAGAGCGCTTTGGCACTTGCAAGCCTTGTAAAAGTATCTCTTTGCATGAGCTCTTCTAATAACTTTCGTGTAGAGCTATCATGAAACTCACCGAGTGCGCAGGCAGCAGCTTCTTGAAGTGCAGATGAGGGATCTTCTGCCTGATTTTTTATCTCTTGTATAAAATCATCACGCCTAAGCATACGCATGGCATGTACACAGGCAAGGCGCACTTCCTGGTCGTGGTCACGAAAAAGACGCTTAAGCATATTCATGGAGTCAGGGCTGCCATCGAGTGCAAATAGCTCTGGGAAGTAGGCTCTGAATTCAGGTTCTACTTTCATAAAAAGAGCTTCTATCTGGGGATAAGCAGAAGCTGTTCTTTTTGAAGCAAGAGCGAATGCAGCTTCAAGACGAATAAGAAGGTAGTCAGATTTTAGTGCGTCGATCAGCAATACATTTGCCTCATCACTGTTATAGGCCTTCAACACCTCTATCGCAGCTAACTGCAACTCACCTTCGTGTGAATTAATAGCCTTTTTAATAAGGCTTATAGCGTCTTCGTTCAGTGAAAGACCAATGCCATAAAGGCTTAAAAGAGCATCTTTTGGGTTGTTTGAGTTCATCCCTTCTTGCAGTAAATACAGCGCAAGCTTTTCTAAAATTTTTGAGTGGTACAGATAAGGATCGCGCTCTTTTGCAGCAAAGAGCGCATCAATTGCTTTTTGGATTCCTTTTGACTGCACAAGGAAAAAAAGCTGAGCATCTGACGAGGTAGCGCTTGATCCAGTGCCAGAACTTAAATCTTCTTGTTCAAAGCCAACAGGCAGTGGGATATCCTGTACCACATCATGTTTTGCAGCGCAAGAGCTGGCAAGAAGAGATAGGACTG
>JAHFTM010000018.1:0-8783 GCA_023269335.1 Chlamydiia bacterium | reverse complement strand
GAAAAAGTAGCCTAAAATGGTTTTAAATGATCCCACAGATCAATACCTACTTGTTGTAATAAAGTTCTCAATGCGCCTACTGGTAGCCCCATGACATTGTAATAACAACCAACAATCTCTTTGACGAGTAAGCCACCACTTCTTTGTATGGCATAAGAGCCCGCTTTATCGTTAAGGGAATGCGCGCGATAGTATCTATGGATATCCTCTTGCGAGAGCGTATTACAATGTACTTTAGTCTCTGTAACAGCTGAAAGGAGTCTATTTTGCCTGGAAACAGCAATTGCCGTAAACACGGAGTGCCATCTGCCAGATAGTTTAGCAAGCATACGAAATGCTTCTTGTTCATCCTTTGGCTTGCCTAACACTTCATTATCGATAAAGACAATTGTATCGCAGGTTACGATGATAGAATTAGAAAATATAGGCGCAAGTGAGTGCGCTTTTCCCTGAGCGAGCTTTGTGACATACTCTTGAGGGTTACCTGTAAACGGAATGAGTGATTCATCAAATGGTGGGGCAACTTGTTGAAAAGGGTAGGAGAAAAATTCCATAATTTCTTTTCTTCTCGGAGATGTAGAGCCTAAAATGAGTTCGCCGTTTTTCATGTAATTAGCCTATTTATGTAACAGTAAGAGTGTGGCAATGCCACCTGAAAGCGGCTCTATTTCAACATGTGTAAAACCTGCCTCTTCTGCCATGCGAGCAAGTTGATTTGGGCTTGTGAAAGAGCGGATGCTCTCTTGAAGATAACCATAGGCATCTTTGTTAGAAGTAAGCCACTTGCCGATAAGTGGTATAAAGGTGCGGATATACAGGTCATGCAGTTTTTTCATCAGGACATGTTTTGGTCGAGTGAGCTCTAAAATGACAAAAGTTCCTTTTGGCTTAAGCGTACGGTGCACTTCAGATAAAAAGAGGGGGATGTTGTTCACATTTCGAACGCCATAGGCGCAGACGGCTCCATCAAAGAAACTACTTTCATAAGAGAGGTTCGTGACGTCGGCTTGTTTAAAAATCATCTTTTCTTGCATCTCAAGAGGAAGTTTGAGCGCTTTGTGTTTTGCTACTTTCAGCATCTCCTCTGAAAAATCGACAAGATGTATT
The DNA here is from genome assembly GCA_023269335.1 of Chlamydiia bacterium. Taxonomy (GTDB): domain Bacteria; phylum Chlamydiota; class Chlamydiia; order Chlamydiales; family FEN-1388; genus JAHFTM01. Next base: position 7,676 of record JAHFTM010000018.1, on the reverse strand, counting down.
TGTGTCAGCGCAATTTTTTTTCTCTCAGCAAATTTTAAAGTGCGAATAGCAATGTCACCTGTTCCAGAACAGAGGTCAACGATCATTTGTGGCGCTGATTTTTGAAAAATTCGTTGTGAAACTTTCTGATTCCAGAGTGCATGTAAATGAAAGGAAAGGAGGCTGTTTGCTAGGTCGTAGCGATTGGCAATGTGATTGAAGAGTGAGCGTATGGCTACAGGATTTTTTTCAGTCATATGCCATCTTTTGGATGTAGCTTCCAAAAAGTTGCAATCCTTCAAAATGTTCGCGTGTCAGTTGGTAGGAAATAGTCTGGAAATATGTTTTCAAGCTTTCATCAGATAGTCCTGTTTGCTCTTTTGCCACTGAAACTATTTCGTCGAGGTGTGAAAAACTATAATCAAGTGCCAATTTTAATTTTTCTTCAAATTCGGCGGCATCTGTCGTTCTATGACAAGCAAAGAGAGCGAAGATAAAAGGCTTGTCTGTATAGCTTTTCCACTCACTTGCCAAATCAACCAGCATGTAGTCCTTTGACTTTCCAATTTGAGCCTCTGTCAAACAGCCATTTCCAATCAGTAAAAACGCATCCAATTCTTCAGGATAAAGAGTGTCAAACTCCACAAACTGCGGTTCAATTTTCCAGAAAAATTTGCAAAGCAGCTGCAAAAGAACTACCGAGGTATTACTTGCCTTGGGAACGCCAATGATTTTTCCGTGTAAATCATGCACCGCTTTTTTTGTAAAAAGTTGAACGCTGAGTACCGCATCGACTGCACCTATGCCAAACGAGCTAAGGGCAACAAGTTCACTTTTATTTTCTAAAAAGGCAGCAGAACTTATGAGTCCAATATCAATCTCCTTTTTCAATAGACGCACGTTTATTTTTGTGGGAACATCAAAAGAATAATCAGCCTCAAAGATAATCTTTTTTTGCAAAAAAGGATAAAAAAATGGGAGAGTATTGATATAAAAAGGCGCGCCTACTTTAATCATTGTCGTAGTTATATCCTGAATGAATTTTTTTTGGTATTCTTCCTTCTTTTGAAACCATTTCACAAAGAAGATCCTCACTCATTTTCACCTGAATGCCGCCTGCCATGGTGATAATTTTTTCATCTTGCTGAGTAGCAGAGATATCATTTGCTCCGTAGTTTAAAATAGTGCATGCCTCTTCCATGCCTACATAGTTCCAAAGTACCTTGAGATTACGTATGTTATCAAGCATCAGCCTGCTGACGGCATAGATGCTCCGCACATCCTTGGGCTTCAGGCGCTCTTTACGTTTTCCCAAAGCATTATTTTCGACATGATACTTCAGAGGTACAAAGGTTTGAAAGCCGTGACTTTCATCTTGAAGTGCACGCACTTTTTCAAGGTGGGTGATGATGTCACTATGCTCTTCAATATGACCAAAGAGCATGGTGATATTTGAGCGTAGACCCTTTTTGTGGGCTATGCGATGTACATTCAGATATTCATTAGAGGTAATTTTTCCGGGAGCGATTTTCTTACGGATCTCTTCAACAAGAATTTCAGCCCCACCTCCTGGTAGTGAACCCAGGCCCCAAGACATCATGAGATCAAATACCTCTTCGACGGTTATCCCATGCTGTTTTGCTAAAAAATCATACTCTACGGGCGTAAGTGCTTTGATGTGTAAGTTTGGATCAATGGCTTTGATTCTTAAAAAAACATCTTTATAATAATCGAGACTACAGCCACGCCACAGGCCACCAACGATGTGGATTTCAGTAAGGTTTTTGTGAAGACTTGCTCTTATTTTTTCCTCGATTTGTTCCGACGTCAAAAACCAAGCTGTCTTCCAGCCGGGCTTAGCATAAAATGAGCACATCGGGCAAGAAAGCTCGCACAGGTTTGTTGGGTGGATGTAAAGAGTGTTTGCAAAGTAGACGATATCACGAGCTACCTGCTTGCGCTTATAGTCTGCAAGGCGAGCTACCGAAAGTGCATCTTCATGCGCAAGTAAGGCTAAGCCTTCTTGGCGGTCCAAGCGTTTATTTTCAACGATTTTTTTCGTGATGGTACGTAAATCAAAGGGCATGCATTCAAGTAAAAAATCAGCTGTCTTTTGACAAAGGCTCATTCTGATTTTTTTCCTTTACTCTTCTCGTCAGCTCCCTGACAAAACTCGCACGTCGATTTCTTGCCGCATGCTTCATCCTTTTCTTGGTTCGGATTTATGCCACATCTTTTAGAGAGAATTTTCTTTTTTCCCGAAAAATAACCGATTCCCATGGCAAGTAATGCAAAGGTGACAACAACAAAAGCTATCAATAGCGTCAATAAGACATTCGACATTCCTTCTCCTTCTCCGTCTCTTGCTCGAGTAACAAATCGCACGCAAAGCTACCATATTTACGACAAAGCACTCAACCAAGAAAGAGCTGCCTAGAGAAAAACATGATAACAATAGATTCACTAAAAAATATTAATTAAAAATATAATTTTACAAAATTATAGCATTCTTATATTTATCAGTTTATAGATGAAAATAATGTGCGTTTGCTAAAAGGAATTTATTATGAAAGCTTTCTCAGCACGAACAACTTTTGTAAATAGTGTATTTGCCTTCGCACTGCTTTTTCAAAATACGATTTGGGCGCAACCTGAAAATGTAGCGTTTGAAAATCAAGCCCTTCAACAGATTCAAGCTGCAGTAGATTGGAATGATTCACGCTATCTTGGCAAGTTATTGAAGCAGTATCTTGGTAAAAAAGTGACCTTGGATGAGCTGCGTCAAATAGCAAAGGGACATAACTCGGAAGTACTTCAGAGAGCAATTGAGGCAACTACAGGTTTTTATGGAACACATAAAGAGATGCTAGGAATCAAAAGAGCAGCTTTTCTGCAAATGGCGCTTTTTATTGAGAATAGCTTACATGAGTTTGTCAAAAAAAATCAGTACTATCTTCCTGCAGAGCAAACAGGGCTTGAATACCCACTTGAATATGATTCTCAAACACGAAGGACGTTCATCATTTTGCCTCAAAACAAGCAGACTTATATTGGCGCAGGAAAAAACAAAGTTGTTTTGAAAGCCATTTTTTATAATGAGAAAAAATCTGAAGTTGTTGCCAGAGCCGTACAAACAAAAGTGCGAGAAATTGAAATGAAGACAACAAGTGAGCTTCGGGGAACTACGGGGATCATGGATGTGCTTGCCTGTACAACATTTAAAAAAGGTAACGAAGTTTTTCGTACCATCTATACGAAGCTATATTTTCCAGGGTCACTCTCACGGGCATTTTCACTGCGCTTTCGATTTACCTATTATGAGAAAATGAAGATAGCGCTCAATATTTTAAAAGGACTTTCTGAGCTTCACAAGAGAAATATTACCCACCGAGACATATCACCGCAAAATTGTTTGATTCATATTCCTCTAGGAAAAGCTGGCCGTCGTGAAATTGTAGCTGTGATTGCAGATCTTGGTAGAGCAGATTCAATTTGGAAAAATTATCCCTTAAAATCAAGAGTCCAAGGTCACTCATGCTACACTCCTCCAGAGGGGATAGTTAAGGGAAGAGTGAAAGGCGTAGATTTTTTAAAGAGCGACGTGTACGCAATCGGTTGCATCTTTTATCAACTCTTTTACGAAAAAGCAGCTCCATGGCTTAGCAATAAGTATGTGATCAATACATCAAAATCGGAGTTTTCACGTTACCGCGTGCTTTCTACCAAGATTTATCGTTACACAAACTCTAGGAAACGAGTTCTTGCCCGTAAAGCAATGAGAGGTAAAATTTCAACACGCGAAGCGTTTGAACAGCTTATTTTGCGGATGGTTGATCCAGATGCAGAAAAACGTGGCTTTGCTACAGGACTATATACAGAGCTTCAAAGCATCTATGAAGCCCATTCTAACACAAATAGAAAGTAGTTATTAAAATTTTTATTGACATATTCATTCGAAGAGTTTAATTGGTCAGAAGTGGCGCAGAAAACAGAAGAGAAAAACTTTGTGTGCCTTTGCTTGGATTGTTTAAGTAAGAAATAAAATGGAAGAAATTTTTTCCTTAAGAAGTGTATGCTCTCGACCCTGTTTTTTATTAATCACTTGCTGTGGCCCCAGAATGTGTCTCAAGATAGGTCCAGGATAGGTTATACATGAGTTATAAAATGTTTAGAGAGAGGTTCATTGTGAAGTTGAAAATGCTTGTAAAATGTACTATTTTTGCGACAGGAATTCTCATTGCCGGATTTGCAAACTTTTCAGTTCTCAATGCTTTAGAAGAACAAGAAGAGCCGCAACATATTGATCTAAAAACACAAAGAAGACAAGCGTTACTGCTTGAGCAACAGCGTCAACAAGCTGAAATTAAAAGTCGTGCGCAACTTTTGCAAATACAAAAGGCTCTTTCTAGGAATGATTATGCACTTACAGGAGCACTCCTTAAAGAAACTGTTGGAAAGGGTTTGACTATTGCTCAAGTAAGAAAAGTCGCTAAAAAGTGCAATTCGAAAAGTTTACTTCGCGCACTTGATGCTACAAAGGCAATCGTTGAAGATAAAGAGTTGAACAAAGAGAGAATACGCATACATTTTACAAGAGGCGAATTTTTGCAAATTGCACTTTTTATTGAAAACGATCTGCCCTGGCATGTCCAGAGAGGTCGGCAGTATCTTTGTAAAAAGCAGACCAATCTACCTTGCGATCTTGAATATGACCCGCAAACTAAAAAAGCATTCATCGTTTTCAACCAACATCCACATACCTACGTTGGCGCAGGCAGCAATAAAATAGTTAGCAAAGCTATGCTTTATGATCAAAAGCGACCAAAAATGGTAGCGCGTGCGTTACAGACTGAAAAAAAGAAAAATGAAATGCTGGTTTCACAAGCACTTAGAGGCTCTCCAGGAGTGTTCGAAATCATTGCTTGTACAAAGTATGAACAAAGCGGTGAAAAATACCGCACAATCTATTCAAAGCTCTACAAGACAGGATCGTTTTATGATGCGTTGCATAAGCATCAGTTTAGCCTTTATGAAAAAGCACAGATGGCTCTTACCTTGATCATCGGTGTCGATGAACTTCATAAAAGAAAATTTACCCATCGTGATATTTCAACAAGAAACTGTCTCATTGAAATACCTCCAGGGCTGCCAGGAAAACGTGATATTAAAATTGGACTTGCAGATCTTGGCCGCTCAGAGCATATTTTTTCTGGTGACATCGATCTCTCAAAAAAAGTGCAGGGTCATAGCCTTTATAATCCACCTGAGGGTATCTTTCGCGAAGATATAAAAAAGAAAGATTTTCTGAGAGCAGATGTTTTTGCTATGGGCTGCGTACTTTATGAGCTTTTTTATGGAAGACTTCCTGGCTGGCACCAAGACAAGTACTTTAGAAAAGTAGGTGGTTCAGAAAGTAAGCGCTATCGTGGTCTGATGGAGAAAATAAAATCTGAAACTCGTAAACAGCGTAATGCATTGTTAGCTAAAAAAGCTTCAAAGGCAACGACTCCCCAAGAGGACTTTGAGTACCTCATTTTACGCATGGTGCATCACAATAAACTCAAACGTGGTAACTCAGGTGAGCTGCGATGGGAAATGGAACAGATTTTCAATAAGATACGCTCTCAAAAATAAATTTCAAAAAATATTTTGAATAAAGAGGAAGCTTTTCTCGCTAGCGAGAATTGCCATGTCTCGTATACTCTGCTGATTTACTATAAAAAAGCAGAAGCCCTTTTTAAATTATGATGAAAATCGTCTCTTTATTATTTGTATTCACTGCCATCTTCTTACAATCTCTAACAGCAGAGATTGCAACAAAGACTGTAGAGAGCTTTGATCAAAAACTTGCAAACTACGTCCATTTTGAAAAAGATGAGAAAGGGCGCAAGATTGGGCGCATTCTTATAGAAGATAGAAAAAATGGGATTAATGAGGCCACGTGGATCTATGTGAATTCGGCGCTTGCGGCTTACAAAAAATCAAAACCTGCCTGCATTATTTTAGAGCTCAACACGCCAGGCGGAGAAGTATTTGCAGCCCAGCGCATATCTGATGCTTTAAAAGAGATGGATACGCAATATGGCATTCCAGTCATCGCTTACATCAATAACTGGGCCATATCTGCTGGCGCCATGCTAGCCTACTCTTGCCGCTTTATTGTGATTGCTAAAGATGCCAGCATGGGAGCGGCTGAACCCATTACTATTGGAGCATCAGGTGAGATGCAGCAGGTCTCTGAAAAAATAACTTCGGCCTTGCGGACTGACTTTGGCAACCGCGCACAATTTTTTGGTCGAAACGCAGCAATTGCTGAGGCTATGGTTGATAAGGATCTCATTTTAGTAAAACGTGGTGATACAATTATAAAACTTGATTCTGAAGAACAAGTTCAAAAGGGTGAAGACCTGGTTATCAAACCAAAAGGTAAACTTTTGACTCTTTCAGCAGAGCAGTTGATGAACTATCAAGTGGCAGATCAGCTGCTGCCTCCTAAAAAACATGAGCAGCTTACAGATGATGAAGTGGCCTCTGGAAGCTATCCATTGCGAAAATCACCTCTTAGTGAAATAGCTTATTTTTCGCAGCATGAGCCTATTATCGTTGAGACTTTTAAGATGGACTGGCAGACAAAATTTCTCTCCTTTTTAGCTACGCCAGCCATTGCCTCACTACTTTTTTTGGGCATGCTCGTTGGCTTTTACATTGAAATAAGTTCTCCAGGGGTTATCTTACCTGGTATTGTAGGCACGCTTTGTCTCTTTTTCATTATCCTCTCCTCATTTGCTCTTGAAGCCGTCCACCTGCTTGAGCCGATTCTTTTATGTTTTGGTCTTCTTTTGATTGTCATGGAGATTTTCTTCTTTCCTACCGTGGGTATCTTGCTAGTGCTTGGTGCTATTTTCATGTTAGCGGGTTTAGCTGGCATGATGCTGCCTGGCCTTGGCTCTGTGCATATTGAGGGTGACACGCTCAATGCAGCAGGGGAGTATGTGCTTACACGTTTAGGATACCTTTCAGCATCATTTTTAATTGCTATAGTAGTCATAGTTGTGTTGAGTCGCTTTATCAGACCTCATTTACGTCTGCTGCAGAAATTAGTGCTTGGTGATACAACGCTCTTAGCTACTGGCACACATGAAATGACCATGCATTCGATTACACCACAGGTTGTACTGAAGGTTGGTGACAATGCAAAGGTGAGCGTCACTTTACGCCCGGCAGGTAAAATTACTGTAGGTGATGCCGAAGTTGATGCAATCAGCACCGGTAGCTTTATCGAAAGAGGAGTGGAAGTAAGAGTGATGCGAATAGAGGGTGAAAAAATAATCGTCGAAGAGGTATACAAGTAACTCTATGATTCCATTTATCCTGCTTTTCGTAGGCCTACTCTTACTCTTTCTTGAGTTTTACACGCCCGGTGGCATCTTGGCTGTGGCTGGCGCGATAGCTATTCTGCTAGCTTGTATTTCATTTCTTGCAGCCAGCACAGCACCACTTCAATCCCTAGCCTTTATACTGCTGACAATAGGCGGAATTATTTTTGTGATCTGGTTTGCGCTGAGGCGCATCAAAAAATCAGGCCCTAAAAACACTTTTTTTCTTTCTAAAGACCAAGAGGGGTATCAAAGCTCAGAGTTTGATGCAAGCCTCATAGGAAAAAGTGGTACAGCTGTAACTGATCTTGGCCCATCGGG
>JAHFTM010000017.1 GCA_023269335.1 Chlamydiia bacterium | reverse complement strand
GAGGCGAGTGCAGAGCACTTTTTTCTTACTGCCAAAGAGCGGCTTGCCTACACTGTTCAACAAAAACTACACTTTGTGATAGGTGCTGCTGAAAACGAGGCTAAGCTTTTTGAAGGAGCTGATATCTGTATTGTGGATCCACCAAGAAAGGGGCTAGATCCCACTTTTTTACAAAAGCTTTGTGAAGCATGTGACATCAAAAAGCTTATCTATGTTTCTTGTAATTTCACATCCTTTGAGCGTGACTGTACTCAAATCTTATCTACAAGTACATTTCAGTTATTTGATGCCAAGAGCTATCTCTTTTTCCCTGGCACAAACCATATTGAAACCCTCGCCATTTTCACAAGATAGAGAGGAGAGCTACTTGTTATGAGGAGTATGTAATTCAAATTTTTTTCTGTCATAAGCATACTCATAAAGCGTTTGAACAGATTTAAAACCTATTTTTTCATAAAGACGCATACCTTGCAATGAGGCGTAGAGGGTTGCTTGGGAAAGATTTCTGTTTTTTGCCTCCTGAAGGCATGCGTGGGTGACAGCATGACCAAGGCCTTGCCGACGAAATTTTTGACGTGTTCCAAGGCAGTAAATGGCAGCATCATCGTTTCCACAGTATAGGAGCGAGGTTGCGGCCGGCTCTCTATTTAAAAGTGCTAAATAAGGAATACTGATACCTTTTTTAATCCACGGTCCAAAGAATTCATCAATCAAAGTCAGATCCTGTGCTAACCAGTCGGCAGCTGTGGCTATCCAGTTTTTATAATCTTCTTGAGTTGTTACTCGACGAATTTCAATGGTTGGTGGTGTAGGTAAAGGGATATATTCAGAGAGGGTTAAGGTCATTTCACAGTTGATTTCTGGACCTTTAAACCCCCACTGGGAAAGTAGTGGAGCTTTTAAGTCAGTGTATAAGAGCCATATGAAAGGTTTTGTGGAATAAAAATGTTTTGCTTTTTCGAAATTTTCTTGGGTGACCGGAGCATACATAAAATCCATGAAAGGTAGTTGGCAGGGTGACTTGAAAGCAAGTAGGTCATTTTCCTTTAAAATTTGCCAATCGGGAAGAGTAAGGGTTTGCATGCCTTCGAAGAAAAGCTGCTTTTGTAGATCATTTTCCAAAGAGTTTTGCATGGGTTTATCCTTTCGCAGATACAGTGAGTAAGTGGTCGTAGTTCAAATTTGATTTTCAGCATACCACTGCGGCAGTATATAACACTAATTCTTTGATATTTCGGATTTGAGAATAGTTCACTTTAAGTCTGTGAAGAAAAGATCTGGGTGAGAGGATTCGAACCTCCGACCTCTTACACCCCATGCAAGTGCGCTAGCCAAGCTGCGCTACACCCAGATTGAAACTTGTTAGACGGCTGTTAGACCTTCAAAATGAAGTTCTGTTTTTTGAACTCACGTAATGCCACTTTCGCACACTCTTCAATGATTTTTTCCAAAGCATCTTGCGCTACATCAACATTGCAAGCTGACATATCCACAGCAATTGATGCTGAAAAAAGAACGCCACCACGAACACCCTTGACGCGGAAATTAGCGAATAATCCATCCTTTTTCTTTGAGATATTAACAAAGCGTACCAGGTTATTTTCAGCTATATTTTTCATTTGGATCCCTGAGAAAGTTTTGGCCCACAATGCTACCCAACAGACCGTTTGTCGTCAACAAACTTAGAGAGCGTTGCCAAAACCTAAGATAAGGATTCTTTTTTAAGTTGCTCCATAAGCTCATAGGCTTTTTCTTCTGACCAAGACATCATTTGAAGTAGAATATAGCAAGCTTTCTCCCGGACATTTTTGGGAGGAATTTGTTCATAAGCATGCCGTTTTTCTTGATTTGCGATCTTCTTGCTCTGTAGTTTGTTAGTAAGAAAAAGCTGACTTAATGCAGCCGCCATGTACATGGCTTCTTCTCGGAAACTGAATGTTTAGAAAGAAAAAAACACTTTATCCATAATCGATGAGTCCTCTAAACTTTGAAATAAAAAAACAGAGTTTATAAATAAAAAAGTGATGAGCCATTTTTGTTTCCTACTTTTTGCCTTGTTGGGCACGTTGCCAACGCTTTTTTCTGAAGAGATTGAGCTCTATTTTAAGAAAGTAAAAAATAGGTCAGCTGGTCATTCAATGAAAAACATCGACTTTATCTATATGATTAATCTCGATGAAAGACCTGAGAAATTTGCAGCGTGCAAAAAAAAACTGGGGCTATATGGCATCGTTCCTTTTCGCTTTTCTGCAGTCAATGGATGGAAGCTACCAACTCACGTCATCAACGCCGTTGGCGTTCGTTTTAAACTAGGTGAACATCAAGTCCTTATGGGAACAACCTACGATCAAGAAAATGGGCATGCTCATGAAGAGCTCATGCAGGTTACCGGAAGAACCTATTTTTGCCAAGGCATGGGCCGCGGCTCCATTGGAATCGTTTTAAGTCATCTTTCTGTTCTTCAAGATGCCTATGATGAAGGATATAAAACGATATGGGTGATGGAAGATGATATTGAAGTTATCCAAAATCCGACAAAATTATCTCGACTTATTGAAAAATTAGATATTTTTGTTGGAGAGGAGAATTGGGATATCCTTTTTACGGATAAGGATACCAAAGGACAAGATGGCAACTATGTTATCTGCACAAGCTATTGCCCAAGGCCAAATTTTATCCCATCTTCTCCCTCTCAGTTTGAAGTACGAAAAATTGTTAGTCCATCATTCAGAAAAATTAGTGCTCGCTATGGAGCTTATTCCATGATCATACGAAGGTCGGGGATGAAGAAGATTTTGGATTTCATGAAGAAATACAAACTCTTTGCACCCTATGATATGGAGTTTTATCTTCCGGAAGAAATCCAATTGTATACAGTTTTACAAGATGTAGTTTCAACCGAACCACAAGCATTGAGCGATAATCGTTTTCCTGGTTATCAAAGAGATCAATCAGGAGAATTTGATTTTTAAAATTAAAAATTGCAAGCCAGGATCCACTGTCAAAAAACGGACACATTGCGTGTATGAGAAAAGTATTGCTAACGTAAAAGTCCAAAAAATGTAATAGTAGCGCCCCACATAGGCTGTCGGAGTTCATAAAGTGATGAGGCAATATCTATATTTTTATGCCTTCTTCTTTTTTTTCTTCTCGTCACTTCCTGCTCAAAGTATCGATGTGATTATTCCTTGCTGTGAAAGGGATCACCAGATCCTTCACAAATGCATTGAGGGTATTCGAACACATTGCCACCAGGTTCGACGTATTATTGTAGTCTCATCGACACAGCTGACAGACAAGGCAGAGTGGGTCTGTGAGACAGCGTATCCATTTGACAAGTTTACCATTGCTTGTGAGTTTTTCAAAGGTGACGTACATGCCTCACGGGCGTATACAAAGGAAGCTAACACACGAGTAGGATGGTATTATCAACAGCTTTTAAAGCTCTATGTGTATCGAGTGATCCCTCACCTTACATCCAATGTTTTAGTACTTGATGCAGACACCATTTTTCTCAACCCAGTTGAGTTTATTAGAGAAGATAATGTGGCCCTGTATAATGTCGGTAAGGAGTATCACCGACCCTATTTTGAGCATGGCTCACGCTTGATACCGGGCTTTAGGCGTCTATTTCCAAAATTTTCTGGAATTTGTCATCATATGCTTTTGCAACGAGATGTCCTCAACGATTTATTGCAAATGGTAGAACAAGAACAGGGAGTGGAATTTTGGAAAGCGTTTTGTCGCTCTGTCGATAAAATGCAGGTCTACAAATCAGGTGCGTCGGAATATGAAATTTACTTTAATTTTGTTTTTTTGAAAGGCTACCCAGCCAAAATAAGAAAACTTAAATGGAAAAATGTGTCTTCCTTAAAGCGTATTGAAAAATACCGGGCGGATGGTTATGTGTATGTGTCTTGCCACTCTCACTCACGTTCAAATTCTGAAAAATCGGGCGAATAACATGAAGTTTATAAAAGGATCAGTAATTGTATTGTTCTGTTTTTTACTCAAGAGCTCTTTGCTTTTTTGTAAGCCCTTGTCTTCGGAGGATCTGATAGCTCTTTATGATCTTGAATTTGCAGAAGAAAAGGGGATTGTAAAAAGGTCATTTCACATTGATGTGGCTGGTTTTCAGTTTCCATATAATCCATCGTTATTAAAACGCGACAATGCCCAGTGGCTTATTTTCAGGTATGATCCATGGTCCAATAAGTTTGGGAAAATAAAAAGCCACTTAGGACTTCTTCAGTTGGATCAAAATTTTAAGCCTATAGGCAAAGCCAAATTATTGGATATGGGATATGAGAATCCAGAAGATCCACGGTTTTTTGCTACAGAAAAGGAGGTCTTTGTATCCTACTCATATGTCAAATCTCGAGCACCTTTCACGGTAAATATTGGAGTAAGTCAGCTCGACTTGCAGACAGAAAAAATAGTAGAGCATGCAACTCTTGGTTACAAAGAAGCACCTATTGAAAAAAATTGGACCCCTTTTATTTATAAAAATAAAAACATGGAAGAGGAGGTTTTTTTCATTTATAAATATCTGCCACACCGCATTCTCAAACTTTCTCTGCCGCTTGATGGCTCTATGGAAATAGCTTATGATAATAAAGTGGGGAAGCAGAGGTTACAAAAATGGCAAGATAAGTGGGGGCTAATTCGAGGGGGAACTCCTGCGATACGCTTAGAAAATGAGTACCTCTCCTTTTTTCACAGTGCCTTCAGGTATAAAAAAGTACTGTATTACGTTTTTGGCGCGATTACCTTTGAGGCGGAGCCTCCTTTTCGTATAAAAAAAATATCGAAATATCCGATCTTTTTTAAAAATCTCTACGCAACTCCTGTGACGACTCAGTCTTGGTTTTATCCTAGAGAACATCTTCGCGTAGTTTTCCCAAGTGGAGTTGCCAAGGGTGAAGAGGATGGTCGTTCTGTATTTTACGTGGTGTATGGTGAGAATGATGTGGCGATCGGATGTGTGGTTATCGATAAAGAGTGCTTACTTAAATCGCTGGTTAAGGTGTAGCGGTTCTTTCCTTATCTCACTAAATTTATAAAGATTTTTCTTTCAAAATAATAATTGAGGTTTCTATAAGGGGGAAAATTAAGTAAGGACATGAAATGAAATGGTTTGTGGTTATAGCATGGTGCTTGCTATTCAGTGGTGGGCCACTGCATTCTCATTGGAATCCTAAAAGTTTTTCGAAAGATAAAAATATACGCGTTGTTAAGTGTTTAAAAGACCAAAAATTCAAACTGCTGAAAAAAGCAGTGAAAAAATCGATTAGTAAGGGCTGGTGTTCGGAAGAAAAAATGAATCTGTTAATGGATCTTATTTTTATTCATGAACCAAAGGTGTGTGTTGAGGTAGGTGCTTTTACAGGCTCATCAATCCTGCCGGTTGCAGTGGCGCTTAAATACCTAAAGAAAGGCCATATCTATGCAATTGATGCCTGGTCGAATAAAGAAGCCACAAAGCATCTTGCTAGTGATGATCCCAATAAAAGCTGGTGGTCAAAGGTAGATATGCGTGAGGCTTATAGTACCTACCGGAGGCGGATGGTATTCTGGCAAGTGATACCACAGTGTAAAACAGTTTGTCAGTCATCTCAGAAAGCTATTCGTCGGCTAAGACAGATCGATTTTCTACATCTTGATGGAGACTACTCAGAAAAGGGCTCTATTCGAGATGTTGCTCTCTATATTCCAAGAGTAAGATCAGGTGGCTACATTTTGTTTTCTAATGTTCTTATGAGCGTAAAGAGCCAGCTGACAAAGCTAGAAGCTTTTTCAAAACTATTTGAGACATGCGAAATGGTTTGTGAAATTGAAGGTGGGAATGCAGTTCTTCTGAGAAAAAGATAAAATAGATCTCTGGTCGGTATTGCGACGGAACAACTGTGTATAATGAAACACTCGGGTGCTTTATTTTCTTCCTGGGAAGGAGGCGCAAATTCCTTAGAAAATTTGTTAAGATTGCAACCCAAATAGGGTATACTCACTCACAAGCAGTCAGCAGTCCAAATCAAAAATTGTAGTCACGTCCATGAGAAATGGTGGTAGATTCCTGAGTATTTCATCAAATGGATATGCCCGGATGTTTCTATAATAAAAATAGTAATATAAGAGTCTATTGTATATAATTTATTATTTAATTCAATGTGCTGTGAAATTCTAGTATATCAAATTAAAAATGTGTGTATAAAATATGTAGTTATTATAATGTTATTGTGTTATAATATAGGATTATTAAATAGATTTTATTATTAAGGTAATTTTTTATGGGGACTATTCCTCCTCTAGACACCACAATAGCACCACTTCCCTCGCTTGAGGCTCTTTTACAGGCAGCTTCATTGCCGGCGCCTGCCTCAGTTTCTCTGTCTGATTCGATTCACAGTATGCTAAAGCCTGATCCCTCAGCTTTTACAACAGCTGAATCTACACAAGCGAGCAGCACCACATCTTTGGCGACAACTGCAGAAAAGGCAGAGGATGTTGTTCAAAGAATTGTTGCAACACACACAACTCCACCGAAAACCTATGAGGTTACTGCCGATAAAAATGGGTGGATTTCACTTCAATTAACGCCAGGGGCAAAAAAGCAAGCAAACATCATTTACATGTGGAGAAGAAAATCAGACAAAAAAGTACTGATTGGAATGACGGAGACTACTTGTGCAAAACGCGTTTCCGGTTATTTATATTGCATGAACCATCCTGAGAAAAAAAAGGGCAAACTTGCCCTCCCGCAAGCGGTAAGAGAAAATCCTACAGACTTTGAATTTGGCATCCTGTGTAAATCGCCAGATGACGTAGATTTAGGTGCACTTGAGAGCGCATATATCAAAATGAAAAATGCGATGACGCATGGTTTTAACAAAAGAAATGGCGGTGGTGGGGCTCGTGCGCGAAAGAAAAAGCCAACAGCCGAGCAAATAGAAAACGCACGTAAAGAGGTGTTTGCCAATTTTCAATCACCGCCGAAAAAAGGGATAAAAAAGACAGCAAAAGGCTATCAAGTAGAGCTTTCGCCAAAGACTAAAAAATTAAAGAACGTGGTGTACGTCTTTAAGAATAACGTTACCGGAGAGCGTTATGTGGGCAAGACGATAAGGACTTTAAGTAAACGCTCATCTGAGCATTGCCATCATGCAGCACACGAAAATAATGATGAAGGAAAGGCTCCTCTTTATAACGCAATCCGAGCTGACCATAAAGCAATCTCAGTAGGTGTTTTGTGTCAGTTAGAAGAAGGCAAAGAAAGCTTAATCGACGCGATGGAAAAGGCCTTTATCGATCACTATGATTCTTATCACAATGGCTACAATCAAAACGGCGGCGGCGGCGGTTCTTAATCAGCAGTGTGTACAAATGAACTCAAAAGTTTGTTTTTCATTTGTATCTTGAGAAAGTTTTGGTCTACAATGCTCGCCTGAATTTTGCTGTTTGCTGTGGCAAAGGAGTTTTGAGGACAATGACAACGCTGTTACAAAATTTTACTATTGAAACATCTTGGGATAAAAAGCTTCGAGAAGAGTATGAGAAGAGCTACTTTGTCGAGCTTGCTGCCTTTTTAAAGGAAGAGCGAATCCAAGGGAAAACTATTTTCCCTTCCAAAGGGCAAACCTTTACAGCCTTTCAAAAAACGCCCTATGAATCAGTGAAAGTCGTAATTATGGGGCAAGATCCCTATCATGGCCAAGGCCAAGCCCATGGCTTAAGCTTTAGCGTACAAAAAGGCGTCAGGCATCCTCCATCACTTCAGAACATTTTTAAAGAGCTAGCAAGTGATCTTGGCACGATAACGCCAAACCATGGATCACTAGAGAAATGGGCAGAAGAGGGTGTGCTTCTTCTCAATGCTCTTTTAACAGTGCAAGAGGGTAAGCCGCTGTCGCATCAAAAACGTGGCTGGGAGCTTTTTACCGATGCTGCAATCCGTGCACTTGCCAAACGACAAGATCCAGTTATTTTTCTTCTGTGGGGAAAAAATGCAATTGATAAGTGCCACAATGTAAAAGAGCTCAAGGAAGCAAGCCAGCACTATATTCTTACGGCGCCGCATCCATCGCCTTTTTCAGCGCATGGTGGTTTTTTTGGCTGTAAGCATTTTTCGAAAACAAATGAAATTCTTAAAAAACTTGGCAAAACGTCTATTGATTGGCAGCTCGAATAAGCCGCTCGCGTATGGTACTCCATAACCCATCACTTGGAATATTCATGTCAACGCTTGCTTCAGCGATTGTTTCAAGATCAAGCTTACGCAGTGTGTCATACAAATTCTTGGCGACCTGCTCGGCAGATGATGAAGAGCCTAATGAAAAGACTTTCTTTGCCTCAGGGTAGCTTCGATCTGAAAAACCGACAATGTAGTCACCTATTGCGTTTTCGCTTAAAAGAAGGCGAGTATTAGGGGCGTAATGGCGAAAAAGTTGACCTGGGCAAATAGGTTTTTCGTTTACTTGCAGATAAGTAGGCGTATAGCCAAGGACTGAATGCAGCGCCTCTTGAGAAAGAGCTCCTTGACGGGCAAGCCTCCATCTTCCTTCCTGAAAAGCGAGAATTGTAGACTCAAGCCCTAGTACACTTATTCCGCCATCAAGAATGGGAAACGAGATTCCAAAGTCAGCTTCAATATGTTCTGGTTTTGTTCCAGAAGGCCTTCCAGATAAGTTAGCAGAGGGAGCAACAAGTGGTGGGCACCGTTCAAGAAGCTCTTGGGTGAGCGCATGGAGGGGCATGCGAAAGCCGCAGGTTGAAAGTCCAGCGCGAGCAATGGAAGGCACAAGCTCTGTTTTGACAGGTACAATTAAAGTTAATGGGCCTGGCCAGAAGCATTCAGTTAATGCTTCAAAGTGTGGTAGTAGCGATGCTGTATATTTTGCGCACTCAGCAGCGTTTTTGACGTGTAAAATGAGCGGATTGGAAGAAGGCCTCCTCTTCAGAGAAAAGACCTTTTCAATAGCTTTTGATGAGGTGATGGGAGCTGCAAGGCCATAGACCGTTTCTGTCGGTATAGCCACCACCTCATCGTGTAAAAAAAGTGCTAAAGCTTCATCGATTGTAATACGCATAATTTTGGTACAAATTATAGCGTATTGCTCTGTATTCGCAAATAAACATCTTTATGATTGAAAACCTCTGTCCCAGACACTTGCAAATGTATTAGTTTCTATCTGCTCATCTGTAAGCCCACAGGTGGCTTTGAGCATACTTGGAATATCGGAGTAATGTGCTTCTGTGCCATCTATTGGATCAATTACTGTAAAACCGCCACTTGCAGGCAACTCCACCACGTATCTCCAAACATCTCCATCAGCGTCCACTCGATGTAAGTACCAGCTATTCTTAGTAGAAGAAAAAGCATAATGATTATTCAGTTCATTGCCTGCTGACTTCGTGACATGACCGCCTGCATACCTATCCAAATACTTAACAGCTCTTGGATCTGTGAGATAGGCTTTGTTATTTGCAAACTGAAAGAGCGCTTCCTCACGTTCGGAGCTCTGAGCTTGATTGGCGACGGCCTCACTTTTTTTAGCTTTAGCTTTTTCTGTAGTGGCAGCTTTGGCGGCACCTTCAATTTTTCCTAAAAAAGTGTCGCTTATTCTACGACTTTGCAAAAACTCCTTAAAGGCTTCAAGCGTCATGGGACCACGAGTTAGAGTTGGTTCTCGAACGACAATCTCTCCATCTTGCTGTACAGAGATCAGCATCTCTTCACTATCCCAATTTCCTACTAATGCGCCCCTGAACCTTCGTAGTAGTTCGAATCCCGAGCCTAAGATCGACACGCTCCCTATTGTTTCGAGAGTGCCTTCCCCGGTTTTTGGCTGATAGCATGTCAATACAAACTCTGATTTCGATCTGTCAGAGAGTGAAATGGAATGCCAAGGTATGCTGTTGAGTTTTTCGCGTGTCGATCCAGCCAATGCTTTACGATACTGTCTTAACTGAGCCTCTTTTAATGGAGCGCGTAGAAATGCTTTCTCTGTCTCAAATAAATGATTTAATTCCTCTATTGTCTTGCTACGGATTTGCTCTTGAATAGCTTTTACCTGAGTTCTGTTCGAAGCTATTTGGGCACCCTGAGAACTCATCTGGGCAAGGGTATTATCTCGCTCTCGTTGAAGCATCGCTAGCGTAGGGCTATTAGTAGGTTTAGGTTGTAGAGTAGGAGCTGGAGCTATAGCCTCTTGAGCTATTTGTGGTCGCAAAGGAGCTGGTCGTGCAGGTGCTCTTTGAAAGACTTTTGAGACCTCTATTGTTGGAACTGATGTCTCATTATTTACTGCTGGAACTTTGGTTTTTGCGGCTTTTCTGGCTCTATCAGCTCTAAATTCAGCTTGAGTGGATTCTGAAAGCCCTCTTTGAGGAGGAACAGCAGGTCGTCTTTGGGCTGCTTTGGCAGCAGCTTGTTTTGCGATTTGTTGCGGTGTAAGACGAGCTTGTGGTTGTGCTCTCTCTTTACGAGCTGATCGATGCTCTCTAATTATTTCATCAAGCGGTTTTTTTGCTACTGGCTCTGCCTGTTCAGCTGGAGCATCAGGTGCCACAGGAGCCTTTGGGTCATACTGGACATCGTCAACTTCCACCTGTAATGCATCAAGTGCCGCAGGATCATTCTGCGCTAAAGCAATGGTGGCTGCTGCTTGTTGCCGATTTGGACTATTGGCAGAGGCAGCAATATGTGCATTTGCAACCATTACGACTACTGCTGCGACAGGAATAGCCGCACCATTTGCCGAAGCTGCTTGTGCGCGTGGTGATGCTAGTGGTGCTGTGGAAGGACGCCTGTTTGGAATAGGGATAGGATCAGAAGGTGGGTTTCCTTTATCTGGAGGTACAGCAGCGGGTTCGAGATACGCTTCAGACATGAGATTGTTTAAGTCCTCCCAGTCTAGCTTAAAATTATTATTGTAAGGTCCAAGAACCTTGACCTGCCTGAGGCTGTCCAAAGCTGTTGATAAGTCTTTATATAATTGATCTGCTGGGCTTTCAGGGGTCCGTATTTTCGAAGATTTTACAACTTGAGAGTATATTTTAGCTTGCACGTCACGGTTTGCTAATAAGTTTTTTAAACCTTCCGCAAGATCGGCATATTCCAGGCGCCCGCTTTTTCCTTCTTTACCTATCTTATTGGTGAGTCTGGATTCCTCTGCATGACGACGAAGGAAGTGCTCTAAACTACTACGTCCACAGGCATAAATCTTATCGCCGATTTGAATATTCACTGTCATGCCAAAAAGTCGACAGAAGAAAAGTTTCACAGAACTCAAATTGGTACTAATTTTAATTCCCTCTTTAATAGCCGCACCTTTCCCCTCTTCCCAAGAGCTTTTACTAGCCTTTTGAGCAGCAAAGTTACTCTTGCCTGTTCCTACTTTGTCCAACTCAGCTAGAAAACGTATTTCAGAGGGCTCGTCTATTCGTGCTCTTTCGAGTGACGCCATGCTTTTATCCCCAATTTTTTAAGTTGTAATTTTTTATTAGCTTAAATTATTAGTAGCACATTGATAATTATGCATCAAATAAATAATTTTAATCTATATCTTGTAAGCATGTATTATTTGAAATTTATTACTGTTTAATCTATAATTTTTCGTTTACAATAAATTGTTATAAGTGCATCAAATATAAATTCTTAGGCGCAGAGAGGTTAAAAAATGAGTAGTGTTTCCGTTGGTTCCTCTTTACCGATAATAAGTTGTCTACGAAGTTATCTAACACCTTATTTACCTTCAGAGATATGTCAGATTATTGAAGACTATCGCCCCAGAGCACTCAATGTAATTTTTTTGCAAATCGAAGGAACATTTATTCTCGATCAACAAAAAACAATGGATGCTCAGGTACAAGAAACAGAAGCTCGATGCATGGCATCAGACCCAAGCTTTGCTTCATTTTCTCCTATTGAAAGGAAGATAGCTGCCTTGATACGGGCCATGAACCCTAAAGCGATTGATTGTTTTGTGGATTTGCTCAAGACGATAAAAAAGACAGCGGACGTTGCTATTGTACTTTTTGGTAGATGGGTATCTGGTGTGGCAGTACAGGCACTTCGAAGGCCTCCCTTTACAGAACTTAGCTTTTCAGGAGCTCTTGTCGATAGGCTCTGTCGCTATCTGCCTGGTATAAAAAATAAGAGCCTGAGTAATTCTTTTAAAAATTTGCAAATGAAAGACGTATCAGCTCTTCAAGAGTCTTCTCCAATAAGTCAATGGTTGAGCGCACAATCACCTCTAGGCATAGATGCTTTTCTGATTGTGAGCCAAGACCCAGATGGGAGTATTGAGAGACAGTTTTCTAAACATCTTTGCAAAATGTCACAGGCGCTTTTTTCTCCGAAGGACGTGGTTGTATCTCTTGAGAAGTTAAGACGTAGTAAATTCTATTTTTTGTATGCAGAAATGCTCCTCTCGCATGCTTTGGTGGAGGATGAAGAAGACGTGCATTTATTAGAACGAATAGTATCAGGAGAGGATCTTGTACAATTTAATAACTACATGGTGCTCACTCGTTTTACAGCAAAGATGGTAAACTATTTCAGTGGGAAACAAGCTAAAAAGCCGTTCAATGAAAAAACCGTACTTCCTCTGATGCAGTTATTAGCTGACGCAATGAGTAATGCTCATTGTCTTCGTCGTACAGTTTCCTTCGCTTGCGAGCATATCACTAAGCTCCTTAGTCAAGTGTTCAAGCAGCCCACTTTTCATCTAGACTGTCCAAATACTCCTTTTCCACTAGAGCTACGCTTTTCAATCTTTGAGGCGTATAAACAGATGTTACCGTTTGCAGGCGAGCCACGTGTTATAATGTTAATACTAAATGGGTTACTTGATTGCCTGGATCATAAAGAAATTCCAAAAAAATACAAAGTAGAGTTTATAAATCTTGTCGTTCAATATAGCGCCGAGTCACAAAACTACATGTTGTTAGAGAGATTAGTAGCACAAGATGGAATAAGTTGTGAAGAAGAAGTCGTACAAGCCATAGCTTGTTGCAACATGTCAAATGAAGTGATTTCCTGTGTTTTCATGAATGTAATTGCTATAAAGGTTCTAGCATTAAGAAAAACATCGCGTTAATTAATTCGTGTCTATTAAAAACTATCTATAGTTTTTTGTTTACAAAATAGTAATTATTTAATATTAAACAGAATATAAGTTAAAAACAATTTTTC
>JAHFTM010000181.1 GCA_023269335.1 Chlamydiia bacterium | reverse complement strand
CACTCTATAGTAAAGGTGAAAAAGAAGAAGGAGGGAAAATTGGGCTGGCCTAACCTCGTGTTCCCTTTGTTATGTATATCATATCTCCTGACTTCAACGGATACTCATTTAACGTCTTTGTAGAGGCCAGCTGTTGGCCAGCACACAAAAGATTTTGTCGCTGTGGCGGTATCTGGGATCTCTGGAATATTACTTGCTGTAAGTCAGAAACCTTGTCAGTAGCGTATACAGATATAGCAAGCGTCCGACCACTCAGTAGACGTACTGCTATTGAAAATTGCACTTCGACGTGGTGAGTATATTGGGCAATGAGATTATTGATCTCGGAAGGTAATTCTGCTAGTGCTGTTTCTAGCACGTTAAAGATTTTTGTCTCAAGTGGTGTTAGATCTTTTGCAGGTTGTTGCGCTGGGGATGGTGACCCACTCACCGGTATAGAGGTTTCAGCAGACGTGATTGCTAAGGCAGCTGTTTGGTGAGTTATGATTTCTGGAGTCATTGTACTATCTCCTTACTAAAGATTAAAAATCGTTCATGATATTTTGAATACGGTAATTATAGTGTATAGAATAAATTTATGTCAAATAGTATATGATATGATTAAAATTTTATTTTAATATTTACTTAAAATACATATAGTTATATATCTTGTTAGAGAAATAATTAGAAGGTGTATTTATGACAAGTGTAAAAAAATATGCTGCTTTAGCCCCTTATTTTACTGAATTCTCAAAGTCTCATTTCCACTTTGAACATTCAAAGGATATCGCTGGCAATTTTATGGGTGATATAAAAAAGCATAAAAAGACTACACCTGGAAAAGATGCCAAAAAAGCCATACGCTTTCTAGAAGTGGCTACTGCAAAACCAATTACAAGGACAGATTCGAAAGTAGAAGGTTTTATACGATCTATTTTCACAGCTTTTGAAAAACGTATTACTAACTTTGGCGATAAAGCATCACGTTTTCGTGAACTTCGTCAACAGTTTGAGAGCAATGTAGCAACGCACAAACAGCTTCAGCTGCAACTAGCTACACAGGCTACTCAAGCTGCAACTGATATGCAAAAGGCTATTGAGGCTTCAAAAAAAGAGGCTCTCGTAGAGACTGAAAAAAAGCGGCTTCAAGCAGAACAAGAGGCTTCTCCCAAAGCAAAGCAAGAACAAGCAAAAAAAGAAGCAGACGCTCAGCAAAAAGTAGTCCACGCTGTAAGAGGCGGTATAGCCAATGTGGGTAATAACTGTTATATGAGTGCGACTATCCAAGCACTTGCTGAATGTCCATTTTTACGTGCTGTTTTAGAAAAAGAATTTCAAAGTGTAGGAGATTCCAAAGTAAAGGCAATCAATGACTGTCGCAAAAAACTTCTTCAGGTGCTTGATTCGTTACAAAGTACTGGTAAAAATGGAGGCGCACTTTCACAAGCTGAAGTAGGTGAGCTGTTGAAGTTTTTCCTCGATTTTCAAGTCAAAGATCCAAGCTATGGCATGAGTCAAAGTAGTGTAGCCGAAAAGTTTGATAAGCAAATGGATGCGGCTCTTTTTATTGAGTTTTTAGTCACTTACCTAGGACTTTCTGTTACAATGAAAGACATTGCTCTTAAAGATGCAGTCAAAGGCATATCGCTCGAAGCGCTTATAGCGACAACAAAGTACGCGAAAGATCTTGTGAAAAGTGATGGGCCTGATCTTTTAGTGTTTTGTATTGCGGGCAGATTTTCTCAGAATGGCAAAAAAAAGCTAACTTCTGTACAGCCTTCTTCGATGCTTTCAGAAACTTATAAGCTGTGTGCGGTTATCTGTAATCCGTCAGACATGGCTAGCGAAGGTCACTATATCACCAATGTGCCTGTTTCAAAAGGCTGGATAGAATATAACGATGCGAGTGTCTCTGAGATTGCAGCTGTTAACCTGCAGCAGCAGGAGCTCATTGAACAGCATAGTTACATTTATCTTTATGCCAAAATAGCTTGAGGCTTTCTTCATTAAAAGGACTGTCCTCAGCCCTTGTTCCAGCAGTAACGTATAGCATATCTCCGCTTCAAGCCATATTCTTGTAACTCTATATCTAGACTTATCCATTTGTCGTCAATTAAAAGAGTAATTATTTTTAAATATGCATATAAAATACTTTAAAGTTTTCATTGTGTATATTCATTATAATTTTAATAATACGAATATATGGGGGCAAATATGAGTGTTACTTCACCGAGTGCAAATCAACCACAAAATATAGAAACTCAAGCTTCAGCTCCACCATCACAATTGCAAAAGCCTTCCACTTTTCAGCAACTGGTAGTGCTTCCAGCAAAAACTGCCACTGGAAAAGCACTTCGTGGGATCAGTTATTTGACGAATCAGACAGCTGTAAAAACTTTAAGTCTTGCCGGTTATTATGGGTCAGCTGTCGGAGAAGTAACCTTCAAAAACCTTGAGTGGTTGGTCAATAACTTACCACTTGGAGAAGCAGCTGAAATTGCGCTTACTTTTGGTGAAGAAGTAATCAAAGCATCAGCAGAGGAAGTAATAGCAGGACAAAGGGCATACGCAGCAATCCCTGGCCAAATAGCACAAGCTGTAGGAGCCGTAGGTACAGCTATTCCAAAGGCAAAAACAGTGGCAAGAGGCTTACAAGCTGTAGCAAGTGGATTAGGCGTTGCTGCACAAGGAGCTGAAGCTGCCGGCGCTTTAAATGTGGGTTTGGGAGTAGCTCGCGTGCAGGTGGCATCACAAGCTGGGCATTCAGTATCGAAGCTTATCGCTCCTCAAGTACTCAATATTGCCAGGAAGCCTTTTGGTTGGATAGCCACATTTTTTAGCCGACTCAAAGAATTCTCAAGAGGACAAGCTGAAGATCCCAGTTGGCTCAGAGAGAAATTTATTGATAAGGGCGATAGACTTTTAGGTGATGCTTGGAGGATGAATCAAAGTGCACAAGAGTACTACGATCAAATGGCTGCGTCAGCCGAGGTCCAGGCACAAAAAATTACCAAACTCAGAGTTTCTCCTGAGATAAATTTGAATCAGTTTAAAGCTTTAGCCCACGAAGAGAAAGAGGCGATTGTATACCTTCTTAGAACAGCTGCAAAGCGGTTACACCTCACTTCAGAGACGTTTCAAAGGTTTGAAGCGGCACTTGAGAAATACCATATAAAAGATACGGCTAAAGTCGATAGTGTCTTTCGCACAATTGTTCAAGAATATAATAAGCTTAGCCAGAAAGAGCTTTTAGCGCTCACTCCGCTGCAATTTGACTCCATGCAACCCCATGAAAAAAATAAGCTGATCTATCTTGTTCGTATTCGCACAGCTGACCTTTCGGTAGAAGATCGTAGAAGGCTGCGTACCTATCAAAAAGCAATCACCAGCATAGCAGAAGCAGAAAAAAAGTTGAATGATGCAAAAGCAGCAGGCAAACAGGGAAAAGAAATTGACGATCTTCAAGGAAAGGTCAACCAAGCAAAAAAAAATGTGCAAAAGCTAGAGCAAGAAGAAGAGACGCATCATTTTCTTCTCGAGCAATTCAATAAATTGCCTCAAGATGTAAAGACAGCGGTATTAGATATTTCAAGCGAAGCGATGGGAGAATTTTCACTTGATGAGCGCAGAGCCTTACTTTCGCTTCTTGTAACAAAAACTAGCTCTAAGCTTGAAAAGTTAGATAAAGAAAAAAATAAGACAGAAGCTAAGCGCTTGACAGAGGACTTAAAAAGGCTTCAGGAAATCGCAACGCTCGATACTCACAATAAAAAAGATATAAAGAAGATAGCTGCCTGCTTTAGCAAGTACCTTTCTGCGAAAGAAAAAGCAAACATACGAAAGCTTTTCAATCAAAAAATTACGATCACAGAAGCTTCTCAAGAACAAGTACAGCAAGCTTCAAGTAAGCTTAAAGACGACTTGCAAGCAAAGCTTGATGCTATAGAAAAATCAAAAGGCAAAGAGACAGATTTGGACCTACTTGAAACAGCTGAGCTTATAGAATCGCTTGCCTATCTGTCACAAATTGAAAATCAGCTTGCTCTCAAAAATAAAGTGCCCGCTGCACCTCTTCCAAAAGCCGTTGCAATTTCTCCTCAGGCAATAGAGCGTGCCATCGGTACTGATGTGCGCCAAAGAGGAATACTCGCAAGAGCTGTTGATACCGTGGGACAAATTGCCGAAACAGCACTCTGGGGCGCTGGTAAAGGTGTAAGTATCGGCTTCCAAAGAGCGGGGGATATAGCTTCGGCGCAAAACGTTGAACGGGTGCTGAATACAGCAGCTCACGTGACAGAACATCTTGAAGCATATGCATCTGCTACAAGCTTATTAGGAGCTGGTTTAGGTTATCTTGGTGCCGATAGCATATCCACAGGATTGGAAGCTGCTGCTCAAGGGATTAAAAAAGCATCAAATATGTATATCGATGGCATTTTATGGACGGAAGGGCGGCTTTTTGGTGTTTTAAAAAAAATCTCTGACTTTGAGAAAGTTTCCTTTCGGGATTATGTAGCTCCGGCGATTAGCTACCTAGCACAGGCAACAGGTGGTCTCCAAAGCATCGCACAAAGAATGGATCCATTGA
>JAHFTM010000180.1 GCA_023269335.1 Chlamydiia bacterium | reverse complement strand
TTTGGACCTGCATGATCTTTACTCATTAGACCTGCAAATTTATCAGTAATTTTCTCAAGTGCTTGTTGATCAAGGCCAATTCCCTTACGAGCAGCTATGTTACGAAACTGAGCAAGCGCAACTTCTTGCGGATCTATAGCCGTAGCCCCATGATTTGAAGCTCTATCAGAAGGAATCCTTCTCAAGGCAACTGCTCCAGCTATTTTTTCATCATCTCTAGTATTATTGAACTTAACTTCAGGCATAGGTGTTGCAGATCTCGCTCGCGCGTCATATCGAGGAGCAGGAAGTGGACGAAAAGTTGATGGATTAATACTTACACTCACTTCAGCAGAATAACCTGAACCCGCACCTTTCGGGGCATCAACTTTTGAAGTAACCTCAGGGGGCATCTCTACAACTACAGCACTTAGGACTTGTTTTTTACACATGTCGATGAGCTTAATAACTTCCTCCAGATGCTTGCGAATATCCTTAGTTGCCTGCGAAGCTTCATACAGCGTATAGATGTGAGCTGTAGTAAGAGCTGCTCGACTCTGGTGCAGCTGGATAAAATCAACTTTTTTCCAGGCAGCAAACAGTGCCGCGATCTCTGCGCCATGGGTTCCGCCATTTTCTACTTGTACATCATAAAATTTAGTTAAGGTATCTCGATATAATTCATCTTTTCCGCAACACCATCCTTCGCAAGTCCTCTTTTGTCGTAAAAGCAAATCATTTGCTTTTCTTTCCAAAACAAAAATTGCATCTTGCTTAAAATTAACACCTTGCTGAGTCTGTCCAGTTTTTTTCACAAAATTGACATCGGAACTTCCTTGGCTTCCACAGCAATAACAACCATTACAGCACTGCATGTCACCTAAGTTCACGCGAACGTTAAGATCAGGGATAAACATACACATCGTTTCTTCTCCTTTTTATCTATTTTTTTTGTGAAAGTGTTAAGCAATAAACGAGAGCAGGAGATAAATTCAATTATTTTCATAAATTTGCTCTCAATAAAAACTTGGCACTCGCTTTGTTATTTTGCTAAAAATCGAGATATCTCTTGCCGAATTCTCTCTAATTCTGTATAACTTTTTATTTCTAGTCTTAAGAACTCTACGGAAGGGGAAAAATCATGTCCAACACACCAAAAGATATCATCTTTGAAGAAGAAGCCAGGCAAAAGCTTTTTTCCGGAATCAAACAACTTGCAGATGTCGTTGCCTTTACGCTTGGGCCAAAAGGAAGAAATGTAGGACTTGAGAAAGGTTGGGGCGCACCAATTATCACAAATGATGGCAGCAGCATTGTACGTGATTTTGAGCTGAAAGATCAATTTGAGAACATGGGCGCATCTCTTGCTAAAGAAGCAGTACAAAAAATTAAAGAAAAGTGCGGCGATGGTACTACGACAACAGCACTTATCCTTCGTGCACTAGTCGAATATGGCTGCCGTCTCATCTCTTCCGGTGCTAGCCCTATTCACCTCAAACGCGGCATGGACAAAGCTTGCGAAGCCGTTATCAAATCAATCGAAAGCCAAGCGATCCCAATCAAAGACGATAAAGAAATCAAAAACATCGCTACCGTCTCTGCTTCTAACAACCAAGAAGTAGGCAATTTAATTTCGGAAGCTATTGAAAAAGTTGGTAGAAATGGTGTCATCACTATTGAAGAGGCCAAAGGAACTGAGACCTCCATTGAAATCGTTGAAGGCATGCAGTTTGATCGCGGCTACCTAAGTGCCTATTTCTGCACCAACGCAGAAAAGATGATTGTAGAAATGAATAATGCAAATATACTCTTAGTGGACAAAAAAATTGGCTCTATCCATGAGCTTCTACCTATCCTGCAAGCCATTGCAACTACGGGAAAAGAGCTTTTGATCATCGCAGAAGACTTCGATAGCGACACGCTCTCTACACTTGTTGTCAATAGGCTGAGAGGAACTTTGAAAGTCTGCGCAGTAAAAGCTCCTGGCTTTGGCGACAGACGAAAAGCCATGCTGCAAGACATTGCTGTGCTTTGCGGGGCGACTGTCATCACAGAAGATGCAGGCCTAACTTTAAAAGCAGCAACACTTGATATTCTTGGCCAAGTAGATAAAGTCACTATTACGAAAGAGCATACCACCATCGTCAGCACAAAAGGTGACAAAAAACAGATCCAAGCGCGCCTCAATCAGATCGACGCAGAAATGAAAGCAGCGACAAGTGGCTATGATAAAGAGAAACTTGAAGAACGTAGAGCTAAGCTATCTGGCGGCATCGCTGTTATCCGTGTAGGGGCTGCTACCGAGCCAGAAATGAAAAATAAAAAACAGGCTTTTGAAGATAGCTTGAGCTCCACAAAAGCTGCGATTGAAAGTGGCATTGTTCCTGGTGGTGGAGTTGCCCTCTTAAGAGCATCTAAAGCCATCCAAGAGTTAAAACTTGAAGGTGATGAGCTACTTGGAGCAAAACTTGTAGCAAGTGCTTGCGAAATATCTGTTCGTCAAATAGCTACAAACGCAGGTTTTGACGGTTCAGTGATCTTGGGAGAAGTGCTGAAAGCGCCGCAAAACTACGGTTTCAACGCTCTTTCAGATAAGGTTGAAGACCTTATCGCCTGCGGCGTAATTGACCCTGCAAAAGTTGTCAAGCACACGCTCTTGTTTGCATCCTCTACAGCAGGCATTGTACTGATTTCAGAAGCATTGATGGCAGATGCTAAAGAAGAAGAGGAAGCTGTCAACCAATAATAAACGCGCTTTACTGTGTTGTGAGTCACGCAGGTGATCTTGTGATTTGCCAACCCACAGCAAGTCACATAGTTGCCTGCTAGACAGGCAACTACAACTGGCATAATGCCCTAACAACGAGCTTGTGTGGCTATGAAAAAATATATTTCTCCTTTCAGTTTTTTGCTGTTTCTTGTGCTCTCTACATGTCTTTCGAACGTAGAAGCTGCCTACATTTTTAAAAATGGCTCAATCATTGATGTCAAAGATGCTGCTACGCTCCCACTGCAAGAGCACTACAACTTAGGCATCGAGGCACTCAAGCAAAAAAAATGGCCTGAGGCAGTGCATCAGTTTCGTATCGTCACCATTAACTTTCCTGATGCTGATTTAGCTATTGAGGCGCTGTATTACTTAGGCGTCTCTTACTACAACACAAAAGATGTAGACCTGGCTAATAAAAACTTCACGAAATACCTAGAAGTGCACAAGAGTCCGAAACATTTTGAATCGGTCTTTCGTTACAAGCTTGCTATTGCTGATGCCTTCAAGGCTGGTGCAAAAAAGCATCTTTTCAATCAAGAAAAGCTCCCTCAGTGGTTTGAATCAAAAGAAGAGGCAATACGCATTTATGATGAAATTATAAGCTCGCTGCCAAATCATGACCTAGCTGCCAAAGCACTCTGCTCGAAAGCTGATCTTCACAGGCTGGAGTCAGACTTCAAAGCCAGTATTCAAGACCACCAGGCGATCATCAAGAAATTTCCAAAGACAGAGCAAGCCTTACAAAGCTATGTGAAAATTGCTGAAGTTGCACTGGAAGAGTGTCAGGTAGAATTTCAAAACCCTGATATTTTAGCGCTTGCTCAAATCAACTTGAAAAAGTTGATGCAAGATTTTCCGAGAGCGGCAACACAAATTCAAACAGCACAATCCTGCATTGCAGCAATGAATGAAGTCTATGCAAAGGGCCTTTATGAAACGGGACAGCTGTATGAAAGGAAAAAAGAGCCGAAAGCTTCTGTTCTCTACTACCATCAGGCGATCACAGAATTTCCTGAAACGAAGGTTGCAAGCGACGCTAAAGCACGCATGAAAGTACTGGAGAGCTATGCTGAAGAACTACATATTCAATAAACTACGCCGTGTGCGACCTTTGCGTTTTTTATTTTGCTGTTTGTACCTTCTCTGCCTGGTGTCAACTTCTGCCTGCGGCTTTCACCTAGCTACATCCGTTGATAAAGAATCTTGCCGTACTGTGAACATCCCTTATGTGCAGGGTGATTCAAGCGGTCTACTTACAAGTGATTTAATCAAATATGTAGAAAAGCAAAATCCACTCGTCTTTGTAAGTGAAGGAGGATCTCTTACTTTACAAGTGAAGTTATTAGACGAAAAGTATGAAAATACAGGCTTTCGCTATAATCCACACGATCTACACCATGGCAAAAAAAAGATCATTCCTAATGAAACACGACAAAAAGATTTAGCGGAAGTTACTGTCATCGACAATAAGACAGGGACTGCTCTTTTAGGGCCAGCTTATATTCTAGGGGCAACTGACTATGATCATCAAAACTACACGCTTAACAATGATGTCAATGTCTTCTCACTTGGTCAACTAAGTGATATTGATACCTCACTTGACGCACTCGACGTTCCTCGCTATCGCAACTTAGCAAAAGAGATCGCCACCTATCTTGAAAATCACCATGCTAAACTATCCCAATAGTTGCAATAAATAATTGAGCTTATTAACCCGAACTTTGCGCCAACACCCTAATCGAGGGCACTTCGCGTTCCCTAGTTAGCGGGAATTACTATAGAATTTAAACTTCCAGCTTTAGTATAGTTCATCTCTCTTGTTTG
>JAHFTM010000179.1 GCA_023269335.1 Chlamydiia bacterium | reverse complement strand
AATTATCACCAGCAGAAGAAGAAAGTGTTTGTCCAATTGCGTTGGAGTCCTTTCGGAAACTTGCTGAGCAAGGTGATCTTGTCACAACTAGGTGTGGTCATAAATTTTCTCAAATTGAAGTTGTAAAGTGGTTGAGTGTGCATGGTACGTGTCCGCATCCAGGATGTGCTGAGAAGGCTTCAACGACTGATCTGGCTAGAGTACGAATTGCTCAAAAAGTAATTGCGTCAACGAATAACTCATCATCTTCATCATCTTCATCATCTTCATCATCTTCATCATCTGATTTTGAAGAATTTGCAAGAGTAGCACCACTTGATTTGCATAAGCTCATTGCTGAATCTACGTTAGCGCAAGATCCAAGAGATGGTGGCAGCGTTGATGAACTGATCGGCTACATCAGAACTCTTCCTGAGGCTGATCGATCAAAAATATGGGTGGATGTGCTATCAAGACACAATGGCATTTTGGTAACTCAGCTAATGGCCCGTTACAGTAATGACATTGAGCAGGCTCCCGATGATGTAAAAGCCAATTTTCAACATCCGTTAGTTCAAAGAGCTGTCAAAGGTGTCTATATAAGTGTACGCTCAGGCCTGACTGCACAAAATATCGATAATTTTACCAAAAGATTCCAACAAATTGAAGATTTGGATGTCAGTGGAGCAGGTACTGGTTTGAATGATGATGCTGTATGTGCTATTGTACGTAACCTTCCACATGTAAAAGGACTTAATTTTACAGATTCAGATGGTATTGGTAATAAAGCTGTCAATGCACTTTTGACTTTAAATAAGATAGAGCGCATCCATCTACGCGGATGTTTTCCTCCTGCGGCAATGCAGCTATTGATAGCTAAATTTGGAAGTAAGATTATCCGTTAATTAACTTGGATCTTAGAGCTGTTTATAGTCATAAATATATAGACATAAATGTTTGTAATAATGTATAATTATTTTTTTATTATAAAAAGAATAGGTGGTTTTATGTCGTCATCAGATACAAGTGTAACAGCTTCTTCAGTAGGTTCATCATCGAGTTCAGCATTACCAGTACCATCACCAGCATTGGCGGGGCAATTGCAAGGTCGTTATGTGGAGCCAGCAAATGGCTTTAGTCGCCTGTTCCATCAGGGAATAGTCTTTTCTACCAATAAAACCCTGACACTGACAAACGCAGCTCTTGTCGAAGAGTATTTTGCAGATGCTGAGGTTTTAGAGCCGATTTGTTACGAGCCTGGCATGACATTTGCGACATCACCCAAGCTGAATCATGTTTTTGTACAAACCATTCCTGTTCAGTTTCCTCAACAGTTGCAGAAAGATCGGGCAAGATTTGGGATGCAGAATATGCGTGAAATTGACACACGTGGGATGCTATTAAGCTTCATTACTCGTCATGCTTTTGAAGAGGATGCAGCTGAGAAAATTCATCAGCTTTTTGGTAGGATGGTGACTGAATTTGCACCAAAGCTTCAAAGCCTTACGTTGCAACGCGAGTTCAACGTACAAGTGCCTGGTAGTCGTGATAGCTTTGTAATGCATCACTTTGATGAAGCCCTGCTGAAAAAATATTTACCAAACCATCCAAAACTTAAAATTCAGATTGAAGCTGCTCTAGGTCAGGGAATAGTGCAGTTAGACTTAGAAAACCATCGATTGGTTGGAACTTTAGGTCAATTGGGTATCGCCTTTGCACAGCCAACAACAACAGCAGCAACAGCACAAGTTCCCGCGGCATCAAGCAACGTGCCTACTGTATCATCATCTTCTTCTTCAAGTAGTGCAGCAGTTGCAACTCCAGAGATCCAAAGAATTGTTAGGGGTTTGATTTCAAATTCAATGAATTCAAGAAGTGCTCTTTCAAACTTTGAAGTGATGCTTAAAAATGCTTCGATAAAAGAAACAAATGAGACTAACGTGGCTTTAGCTTACAGCATGCTGACTGCCGATCAACAGCCATTTTTTGATGCTGTAGTTGAAGACTATGAAAAATATCTGAAAGGGCCACTACAACAGTTAGTAAAACGAGGCATGCTGAAAATAGACTTGGATAGCGAACAGGTTAAAAGCAGCCTTCATACTGCCGTGCAAATGCTGGTTCTTGTAGATATGCAAAGAGCACAAGCAGCTGTACCTGTAGCAGCAGCTAGTTCATCATCATCTAGTTCAGCCGCTTCTAGCTAAGCTAAAATGCTTCGCTTTCTTTAGTAGTCCAAATTAAAAATTTTTGCGGTTAATTTTGATTTGGACTACTAGCTCCAAGGGAGCTTCCAGCTTGTAAACCAGCTACCAATAACTGTTGAGACTTTTGAAAGTTGTTGCCAGACATCGTCGAGAATATTTGCTGCAGGTGGTATTGCCTCTTGTAGGTTTCGAAGCCTTTTTTCTTTTTTTTCATCTAGCTTACCGACCAATTTTCCATCAAGGGTGATGCGACATAATGGGAGTGTTTGCGTAAGTCTGTTAATTGCTTCCTGTGTAAACTCAACCCCGTGGTCAGTTAACAAGTTCACGGTTTTTAACTGTGGCAGGCTTTGCAGCATATTCAAGAGTGGTGGATTTAGCAGCACTCCTAAATTGAGACGTTCTAGCGCACGAAAGCGGTGCAAGTTATTCTGGAAACAGTTTGTGGTAAATGGGCTGATACGCGACGACTCCATGTGATGAATAAAGGTGAACTCAGTTATCCGAAGTTCTCTTTCAGGGAAAATAACTGCTGTCAATTCATCAAGATTAGGCAAAAGTGACACACTTTGAGGGAATTGTAGATCAACACATTTGAGATTTGGCAGTGCTTGGAGTAGCGATCTGAGAACTGAAAGATCGACATAACTATTCTGGAAAATAAGACCGAGTACTTGAATGCTTTTGATAGATTCTACATGTTTCAGCACACTGCTTATTTCAGAGGCAGCTGTTACAAACTCGCGAAGATTCAGTGAGGAGTCTTCAATGTGTTGCATAAAGTGCGGAGGTGGAGGAGGTGGAATATCTCTGTTTAAGGCACCCAACATATGAAAGAATGTCGGTTCTTTGGAGTAGATCGCTTTAGGTAGCTGAAGTGCCTGTACTTTGCCTGCCAGGTGAGCAAGGGCTGTAAGGTCACTCACGTACGTATCCGGAATGCGCAGTGTCAACCCAGTGTTTGCTTTCATGCGACTTAGACATTTTTTCAACAGCATGCATAGCTTAGCGCCTTTGGCACCAGAAAGACTGTCTGCAGAAATCTCACATATTGAAAAGGCAGGGAGATCTTTTTCCAGATTTTCCCAAAATGGACTGTCAAATGGTGGACAGCTTGAGTTGTCAGTTCGTACATTAAGGTGAGAGACAAATTTTGCAAGTTGAGAGCGAAGGGTTGTCGTCTTTATGAGCTTTGTAAAAAAATCTCTAAAGTGACGAGAGAGTGCTGCCACATTTGTGATGCTCTTCACACCTTCTGCTGAAAAGCGTTTATAAGGCTTTATCTCAACAGGATGTAAAAAACTGAGAACATGTGCAAGAAGGGCTTGTGACAGGCCTTTTAAAGTAGGATCAAATTTTTCTTTTTTACATGGCGTTGTTACTTGAAGTGCTTTTTGTGTTTGATTGAGTTGAGGTGGTGGTGTAAGTAAGCTCATATAGTTTCTCTATTTAGGGGTATTATTGGTGCAATGGTAGCTACACGCTGCTTATTAGCAAAGAATTTATCTCTCTAAAATTTTTTTATCATAGTTCTGGTTCCTTTTTTGCTGCAATTTTGCTACACTGCTTCCCTTATGAGTCACACATAATCCAGACGCCCTTATTGGAAAAGTGAGTACATGATTATCAAAATAGCCAATCGTTTTCGTCCTTTTTCACACGTAGAGAACTGCATCACGCTTATCCCAAACTCTGATCTTGCCGCTGAAATTTATCCAGCTTATATTCATGTTTTCAACGTGGCAACAAATGTCACTTTATATAAGAAACAACTTCCATTTGGAGCGCTTGATAAGTTCACCGTGATGCTGAATTTAGAAAAAGGGCGCATCGAAGTATCGGGTGTGGCAGCTTCTGGGTATATACGCTACTTCATCTACCCAAATTTCATTCAGTTTCTTAAAAGGGAAAAGGAAGAGGAAAGAGAAAAAGTTGTTTTTCAAGAAGGTAAAGAAGTTACACTTCCCTCAGATAAATGCAGACTTTCTCTTGGCTGCCATAAAGCACAAAATGTCGAGGCTATTTTTGCGCGACGAGAGCTTACTGAAATTTTGCCTCTCTGGTTTTTTCTTGCCCAGTCGCTACCAAAAGTTGCAGACATTGAAAAGCAATCTTCTTCTCCCACTCTGTTTACCCAAGTGGAACAGGCACTGAATACAGGCGATAAAGAGGGCATCTATGAGGCTCTTGTTCGATTTTTTCAAGCTGCCTTTAAAGGCCTTTTTTTCCCAAGGCTTACAGATAGCTACCATCAAGGCTTTGTATTGCCTATCATGGAGGTAAGTCACCCTCTTTTGATCCTTCAAAAAAGCTACCCGCTTCTTTGTCAGCTCTTTTTTCAAGAAAGAGAGAAGGTCTGGAATTTTCTACCTTGCTTGCCAGTGCAATTTCATGCTGGAAAATTGTGTAATTTGACTACAG
>JAHFTM010000178.1 GCA_023269335.1 Chlamydiia bacterium | reverse complement strand
GCGGACTTTGCTCTGAATGAGTAGTAACTGGCACATTTGCTTTTGGAGTTGCAGGTCTCTCTGTAGCTTGCACCGGTTCTTCGGCTATGGACCCTTCTATTGGCGTAGATCCGGTTCTTGCTGCAGCGCTTTGTAGGCTAGCTGGAAATGGTTGAGGTCCAGCTGGAGCGGGGTCATCATCATCAACGCGTCTTTCCAGTTGAGTTGCTAATTGCTGTATAGCAAGAGTACCAGCTGTGGCGACTGAATTTCCCTGAATTAGTTTTAGTCCCTTAGACAGCTCTGTCACGGTCATTGCTTGATCGCTACGAGGGGAAACAACAACTCCCAGGCCTTGTGCTGCGGCTTGTATTTTCTTTATTTGACGCTTATCAAGTATATAATTGCTTCTATAACTTCCAAGAATTTCAAACTTGTTAGTTGTTAAGTCCGTATACAAGTTGTTCAAGGAAGAGGAATGGTCAGGCAACGTAAGCTCTTTATTCTTCTCTAGATAAGCTTTTAATCCTTTGGCAAGATCATCATAGCTTATTTTTCCTTCTTTGTTTAGTCCAGCATCATCACGATGACGCTCTAAAAAATGTTCTAAACTCTTTCGTCCTAAAGCATAGGTTTTATTACCAATTTCTATGTTTACAGTTTTTCCAAAGAAACGACAAATAAAGAGCTCAAGTGTATTCAGGTTTGTATTAATCTTAATTCCAGGCTTAAGGCCAGCTTCATTCACTGTATCAAATTCTGCTAAGAAGCGAACTTCTTTGGGTCCTGAGCTACCTACTCCTGGAACTTGCATACCTTACTCCCCTTACTTCTTTTAAATTATAAATCTTACTCAGTTTTAATTAATTAATAACATAATTATCAATTATATGTAAATTAATTATTTTAACTCACTAGTACAGACATCGGCATCAGCCTGAATCTTATGGCTTTGCCTGTACCAGGTGAAGTAAATTAATATTTTTTTAAATAGCCTTTCTCTCTATACTACCCCTATTATCATCTCGCTCAACTGTCCTTTCAGATCTGCTATAATTTCAAGAATATATAAAATTCTTGAAAATGAGCACTGCCTATTTGACTTAAAAGATGAATCGAGTATGATAAAAAAAACTTTAAAAATAGACCTTATTGATGAAAATTATACTCGATTTTCTTGAGAGACTCGGTGAATATCTGCGAATGGTAGTCGAAGTAACATGGCTATCCATCCGCCATCCACCTGAGTGGAAGCTCATTTGCGCACAGCTTTTTGATATTGGAGTGCTTTCGCTTCCGGTAGTGGCAATTACAGGTCTTTCAACAGGTATGGTGCTGGCTGCGCAAGCATTTTTTCAACTGTCAGATAAAGGCCTCACAGGTACAACAGGGCTGATGGTTTGTAAATCTATGTTTGTAGAGCTTGGCCCTATTTTAACTGCTTTTATGATCACCGGCCGTGTTGGTGCAGCCATTTGTGCAGAGCTTGGCTCAATGAAAGTTACCGAGCAACTTGACGCACTTTCATCCATGGCTGTAGATCCACTACGCTTCCTTGTAGCACCACGATTTATTGCTATGATCGTTATGGTACCGATCCTCACTATCTTTAGCTGTGCTATGGGAGTCTTGGGCGGCTTTTTAGTAGCAGTTGACCTGTATGGCATGACCCCGCAAGATTTCTTCGCCCCTTTGCCTATTTACATCAACTGGTTTGATATTTTCTCAGGCCTTTCAAAATCACTTGTTTTCGGCTTTTTGATTGTCAGCATTTCCTGTTTTCGCGGCATGATGACACGTGGAGGCGCAGCAGGCGTAGGGCGCGCTACGACAAATAGTGTTGTCGTCTGTTACTCAGCAATTTTAATTTCCAATTTTTTACTAACAATTGCTCTCAATGCAGCTTACTGGATGATCGTCAATGACAGACAATCCTAACATTACAAGCCCATGGGCCATCTTTGCAAAAGATGTCTGGAAAAGCTACGGAGATGGGCCTGCCATTTTAAAAGGGCTAAACCTCAGCCTTCCTCATGGTAAAATTTTGATTATTTTAGGAAGATCAGGCGTTGGCAAAAGTGTATTTTTACGTCAGCTTTTGGGTATTGAAAAGCCCGACTCAGGCCACATTGAAGTAGATGGCAAAATAATCACCGGCATGCAAAAAAATGAGCTTTACCACCTGATGAGCCAGTTTGGTATGCTCTTTCAAAGCTCTGCTCTTTTTGACTCAATGACTGTTGGTGAAAATGTAGCTTTTTATCTGAACCAGCATGGAGATCCCAATTCAAATAAAAAGCTTGCGCTCCCTGAAGTCAAAGATCGCGTTCAAGATGCTCTTGAAAAGGTGGGCATGGAAGGCTATGAAAAAAAAATGCCTTCTGAGCTTTCTGGCGGACAAAAACGCAGGGCAGCACTTGCACGCCTGATCATCTACCGTCCTAAAATCATGCTTTATGATGAGCCAACAACAGGCCTTGACCCCATCACTTCCATGCAGATCAACGAGCTGATAGTAAAAACTCAAGAAGAGCTACAAGCTACATCCATTGTAGTCACGCATGATATTAACTCAGCACTTGATATCGGCGACCTTTTTGTTTTACACCATGAGGGGCAGCTGCAGTTTCAAGATGAGAAAGAACGCTTCTTACAAAATGAAAATCCGTTGATTCGTGATTTCTTTTTGAACGCTGTCATCCCACAAAAATATACCCAATTTATAACCGCGAGAAACTCGTTATGAAAGAAAACAGCAAAAATATAGGCATCGGCATCTTGATTGTGGGAGCAATCGGCCTTGTCATCTCCATGCTTATATTTCTTCATCCCTCGATTGGTGACGGTAAAAATCAAATTCATGTGCGCTTTGCTAATATTGACAAAATCGGCGTAGGCACACGCGTTACTTTTGCTGGCAAACCCGTTGGTGAGGTTGTGGCCGTGCATCTTGTTCCTGATGCTATGAAACCAGGCTATAAAGATACCGATAAAGACCCAATTTTTATTTATGAGCTGACATTGCGCTTTGACTCACATGTACATGTTTTTGATTGTGATGAAATTGCTGTAAAGACTTCAGGACTGATGGGCGAGCGCATGATCGCCATCACCCCAAGACGGCCTAAAGGTCATGACCCAAAGCTTCTTTCTCATGATGACCTGACGTATGCTAGTTCCACAGGTTCTGTAGAAGATGTGATCTCTAATATGACGAAAAAGATGGAAACCACCATGGATGACGTCATGACACTTTTGGAACAAAACCAAGCTGATTTTCATACTACCTTAAAAGCAATTGAAGCGACTTCAATAGAGCTTGAAAAACTTGTCAAACGGACAAACGAACTGGACATTGTAGGAACAAGTAAAGAGCTGCTTGTTAAGACAGAAACACATCTTGATAAGATCGGCACCAATCTTGATAACTTACTTGTCAAAGTATCTAAAGGTGAAGGCTCGCTTGGTAAACTGCTGATAGATGATGATTTTTACTTAAAAAGCTTAGCCTTATTGAACAAAGCCAACACGATGATGAACGATGTCAACCACTATGGCGTGCTTTTTCACCTTGATAAGGGCTGGCAGCGTGATCGTAGAAAGAGAATTGAGGAGCTTGAAACTCTTTCGACCCCTAAAGCTTTTCAAAATTATCTCAATCAAGAGATGGAAAAAATCCAACTTAGTCTAGCCCGTGTAAACATGGCTTTAGACAAGGCAGATAATAGCCTCGATGAGGCGATGAATGGAAAGAAGATTCAGACAAAGGGAGAGTTTATCAAATCGTTTGCAGAGCTTTTAGGCAATGTACAGCAGCTTGAAAATACTTTGAAAGAGCTCAATGCTATTCCGATCCCCGAGATTGATAATCTTGTTGAAGCTGACGACAAAAAAATGCCAAATAGTGATTTTCAGTGGCAGCAAACAGAGAAATTGTTACAGTAAATGACCTAAAACGAAGAGATTTACAAGAATGGAGATAATTCCGCCAACACAAATTCAGAAAGGAACCTTGCTCATAGCAAGCCCTGAAATTGAGTCCGGAATATTCTTTCGCGGCGTGATTCTTGTCTGTGAACATAATGCTGCTGGCTCATTTGGCCTTCTGATCAATAAATCGATTGATCTTGAGCTGCCGGAAGAGCTGATCAACTTCAATAATGCGGCAAACCCACATGTCAGTGTGCGTGCCGGCGGCCCAGTGCAAACAAATCAGATGATGCTTCTCCATACACGCAATGATCCTACACAGCAAACCTTAAAGATATGTGACGATGTTTTTTTAGGTGGTGATCTGCAGTTTTTACAAGAGATGCTTGCCGATGAAAATGGCCCTCACATACATCTTTGCTTTGGCTATGCTGGCTGGGGCGCAGGTCAGCTAGAGCGTGAGTTTCTTGATGGCAGCTGGTTTATCCATCCGGCAACTAAGAACTACCTTTTTGACGTGGCCTCTGAAAAGCTATGGCGCCAACTACTTCGTGACATGGGCGGTAAATATGCTACCCTCTCCATGATCCCAGACGACCTTTCACTCAACTAATTTTATTTCGAGATCTGAAATGGTTGATAAAGTAACCATTTTGCTACCTAAATAATTGAGCGAATGCTTCTGCTTCTCGACCCTTTC
>JAHFTM010000177.1:3548-4623 GCA_023269335.1 Chlamydiia bacterium | reverse complement strand
ACTAATACTCCATCGCAACCGGTATAGTCAAACATACGCAGAGCATCTTGAGACGAAAATATATCGCCATTACCAATCACTTGAATGTGCGTTGCTGCAGCCTTGGCTCGCTTAATCCAGTCCCAGTTAGCAGCTCCTTTATAGCCCTGCTCACGCGTCCTTCCATGTACTGTGATGGCCTTAGCCCCACTTTTCTCAGCAATGCGCACGATGTCTTCAACAATAATGGATTTATCATCCCAACCAGAGCGTATTTTTACCGTAACAGGAATTTTGACTTTGGCCACCATATTGGCAATGATATCACCGATAAGCTCTGGGTTTTTCAGCATCCCTGAGCCACTGCCATCTTTAGTGACCTTATCTACCGGGCAGCCACAGTTAAAATCGATCACATCAAAGCCTAAATCTTCGATGATCTCGGCCGCTGCTGCTGCAATCTCAGGTTTACTGCCGCAAAGCTGCCCGCCGATGGGATGCATGTCTGGACTAAAGTCAAGAAGATGGTAGGTGCCTGCATCATGGCGAATAAGGGCATCCATTTTGACCATCTCACAAAAGATAATGCCTGGATGGAAGCGTGCGCTCATTTTACGAAAGGCAAAATCAGAGCAGCCAGCAAGCGGCGCATAAAGCACATTCGTTTGTAATTTGAGCTTCCCGTACTGAAGAGGAGCAATTGGAGTATTCACTGTTTCTGACAAGCTATGAACCTATAAAATATTTTATAACGTTTTCTGCAAGCTGTAAGGCAAAAAAGGCCACAATAGGGCTAATATCCATCGGGCCAAGAGGTGGGACAATACGTCGAAAAAGATTCAAATATGGATCTGTATAAAAGGCTAATACTCGGAAAATATGAGTGTCTCGAAATTCTGAGAACCAAGAGCCAAGCACGCGCGCAAGTAACAGGAGCGTGTAGATCCAAAACGCGGAGTCGATGATAGTGTAGGCAATTGAGTGTTGCATGGTTGATTTAATCCTTACTATCATCAATAATACACGTTTTTCGCTTTCAAGAAAAGGTTTTGTCACTGTGGTGCTACATAATTTTTTTAAAAAAATGAAGCTTAGC
>JAHFTM010000177.1:0-3538 GCA_023269335.1 Chlamydiia bacterium | reverse complement strand
CTCGCAATTCAAGATACAAAAGGTGCTGAAGAGGCAAAGCCAAAGAGCACTCCCTACGGCTACCCTTACTTCAAAGCAAAAGGCACACTTTTGCAGAAGAATCATCTGGGTTTGCTTTGTGAAAAAAATACTCTTTACCTGGCACAACTAGTTGTAAAGCCAACAGACATCTTGATCAACCTTCTGACAACGCTTCCTTGCGAAATTCAAGATCTAGCAGAAACATCTCATGTAAAGCCGCTCGACATTTTCAAAGAAAATTATCCAAAAGAAGCAAAAAAACTCACAAAAGCGATTATCACAACTGCTTTTCCCACACTGAAAACAATTGCCCGGACTATTGAAATAGAGCTTTTGAAAAAAGAGATGCTTGATTCCGTTCTCCAGTATCAAATAGAGCCACTTCTTCCTTATGATCTTTCTCAATGCATTCTTGATAAAATCGAGCTTAAAAAAACAGGAAAGCAGCATCAATTTTTAGTTTTTTCAGCCAAAAAAGATGACCTTCAAAGCCATCTTGAAGAATACCAGGCCCTTGGCATTGACCCTGAAATTATCGCTCCTAAAGCTTTAGGCCTTGCGCAGTTTGCCCGGCTTTTTTTTCCGGATGGCGCTGCACGCTTGTTCATTGACATCTCAGCTGTTGAGACCACCTGTCTTCTTTTTCAAAATGGCGCACCCTTAGCTATTCGATCACTGCCCATGACTCTTGAGGCAGATGTTACTGCAACAACAAGTGTAGAAAAACATCTTGAAAATTATGCAAGAGAGCTCTCAAGAATACTCGTTGGCTTCCAGAACAGCTTTCCAGAGGCAAAAGAGGCTCCGATTGTATTTACCGGCACCCAAGAGCGCGATCCAATCATCCTTTCATTTCTTGGCAAGCTTCTTGGCTATCAAACAGAGTGCGTACAAAATATCCCCCCTACAGTAACTCTAGGGCAAAATATTTCATTAGATGATTTGACAGCTTTTGCGGCCCCTATCGGTCTTGCTTTGATCATGAGTCCTTTTCAAAATGAAATAGCGAAGCTAAAACTTTCCATCAACTTTCGCAAAGACGAATTTTTTTATGCTCGTAAATGGCGTCGCTGGAAAAAAGATCTCGTTCTCTATTTTATACTTATGTGCTCTCTCTCTTTATTCCTTTACAACATCGGTGAACAAAATCTAAAAAGTAAGTCTCATGAGGTGCATGAAAAATACCTCTCATTAATTTCTCAAATAGAAAAAACAGAAGAAGACATTGAAACAGCGTTTGCTAAAGCACTCAACCTTGAAAAAAAGAATCTCAGTAATGCCTCCCTTTCGCTGAATGAGCTGCAAGACCGTTTCACTTTTATTGAAAATACTTTTTTAAAACGACCTTATGAAGAAATTGCTCTTCATCCCAATATTGCCCGCGTCAGCGATCTTCTTGCCTGGCTTTCATCACATCCTAAGGTAGTTCAAGCAGCTCCCATCACTGTTGAAAGTCTTTCTTATTCTATGCAAAAAAGACCTGATAAAGAAAAAATGAAAGAGCATTATGCCGTGAGAGTTGATCTTGATTTTACAGCTCCCACAGGTGAGATTGCGCGTGAATTTTATGATACACTCAATGAGCCAAATCTTTTTGTGGATCCAAAAGAAGAGGTCAAATGGAGCGTGCAGCGCGGCCGCTATCAAACCTCATTTTTTTTAAAAGACCGCACACAATACCCGTAGGATACGCTAAGGAAGCTTATGAATAAAATTCCACTGAACCGAGCAATTCTTTATCTGATCTGCGTTGGCCTTTTGCCACTTTTCTTTGTGCTCATCGATTATTCAGCTAAAAAAGATCTCCAAACATCTTTGGATGCGAACCTCTCAGCTTCCTGTGAAAAAATATATCTGACCAATGTTCGTGAGCATTCCTGCAAACTGATACGTGACACCTATCAAGATAAAGATCATTTTTATCTTGAAAAGCATGTCGGCACAATTCCTTTGCTTTCACAAGAAGTAAACATCCTTCAAAAAATTTTAAATAGTGGCTTTCATCCAGAAGAAGAAGTACTACGTCGGCGTTATGCCTTACTCACAGGCCCAGAAAACTGTCTTACCTTTAGCCAAAGTCCGGAAAAATCCTATGCCGGGCTAAAAGAAAGCGTCGCTCAACTGAGTAAGTCCGTCGAAGTGTCTGTGCAGGACTTGCATAAAATACTAGCACGTGTTGAGGGTGTGCAAATCGGTGAAGAAAAACC
Organism: Chlamydiia bacterium; assembly: GCA_023269335.1. Classification (GTDB taxonomy): domain Bacteria; phylum Chlamydiota; class Chlamydiia; order Chlamydiales; family FEN-1388; genus JAHFTM01. The sequence goes on along the minus strand of JAHFTM010000177.1, from coordinate 1,310 downwards.
GCTGCCATCACGCCCTCATCTCATTATCACTGACTTTAAAATTGAAAAGAAAAAAGGCCAACTCGGCGACGTCTACGCGTTGAATTTAAAAATCTTAAAGCGAGAGTATCTCAAATGAAATTTCCATACCCCTCTTTCTCATTGATCTGTACTTTTTTTGCGCTAGCCTTGTTTACGAGCTGTGCTGGCAAATCAACGAAAAATTCGCAAATCGAATCACACAGTGCAAACGAGAAAAAAAAACCTGACTACTTTTCCCCGCTGCAAATAAGAGAGCCTCTTGCCAGCATTAATATCATTGATCGCAATGGCTTATCTGAGACCATCAGCTCGAAAGAGCGTGTACAGATGTACCAGAACGTAGATTTTTTAGCCCCTCAGCCCTATCAAAAGGTTCTAAGAGCATTTTCAAAAAACAAACTCGGCGAAAATCACTCAGTGATTACCTCTTATCATTCAAATGGTGAGCCCAAGCAGTATCTTGAAGCTATCGGCGGTAGAGCACACGGCACTTACTGTGAATGGCATGCCAACGGCAAAAAAAAGCTTTTGGCAACGATTATTGAAGGAAATGCAGACCTTGATGAAAAAGCACAGCTCTCCTGGGCGTTTGACAAAGTGTGCTTTGCTTGGGATGAAGATGGTAATCTTGAAACCCAAATACCCTATGAAAAGGGCGACATTCATGGTAAAGCTCTTTACTACTATCCAGATGGGAAGCTTGCGCAAGTAGTACCCTATACAAAGGATGAAGTCGATGGAGAACTTCAATCTTTTTCAACCGATGGCATCCTGATTGAATCTTCTCTTTTTTACAAAGGGCTTGCTCATGGAGCCTCTGTTGGCTACTGGCTTGATGAAAATCAAAAATCATCGATTCAGTTTCAAGAGCAGTTTCAAAATGATCTGCTAAAAGAGGCAAGCTACTATGACAAATCTGGCGCTCTCATCTCTACAATCACTCAGGGCTGTGGCAAACGCTGCCTTTTTGATGATACAGGACCTGCTGAGTTTTACGAGTACAAAGATGGCAAAGCTGAGGGCGAAGTAACGATTTTTGAAAACAACAAAAATCTGTATTGCCGCTACTTTTTAAAAGATGACCAAAAACATGGCGAAGAGCTGCGGTACTACCTCCCTAAGCTATTTTCCGCCTCATCCTCTTGTAAAACAGAGAAACTTACCCCCAAGCTTTCTATTCAATGGTATGAAGGTAAAATTCATGGCATGGTACGCTCATGGTATGAGGATGGCACACCCGAAAGCCAGCGCGAGATGAGCCAAAATGAAAAACAGGGTCATCTTACCGC
>JAHFTM010000016.1 GCA_023269335.1 Chlamydiia bacterium | reverse complement strand
CGACTTGTGTCAGTTTTGGAGGGCGGCTACAACTTGAATGCAATAGGGCGGGCAAGCGTAGAGCATGTTAGGGCACTCAGCGAATAACAAAATAAGCAATTTTTTTCTGTTCTCTTTATTATAAATTAACACTTGTATATGAATGTAGTCCTTTATGTTTAGCAAATCCCTTTAACGAGGTGGAGATTATGGCGGCTGTATTTAGTTCATCAGGCCCTTTGGCATCTTTTAGTTCATTTTTCATGCCACAAAAACAAACGTTATCTGAAAGTCAAAAAACTGCACTTTTTAAGGATATGAATGCTTTGAAAGTGACGCTTACAGATAGGGTTGCAGCCTTCAATTCAGCTCTTCTTACTCAACCTGAGTACACAGTCTTGAAAAAACTACTAGAAGGTATTAAAGAAGAATATGCTGTAGGACGAAGAGCTGTTTTTGACCAAGTTCCACAGGCGTTGTACAATGATGCTCAAGCTGCAATTCAGACACTAGAAGATGAGCTAAAAACACTTCTTGAAACACTGCCTGCAAAGCTCAAATTGTGTAAAAAAATGCAAGAGCTACGATTTCCTCAAGAATTTGCTGTGACGCATCCAGAATTTGTAGGATTTCTTTTTGAGAGTAAGCTTGCCTTTTGGATTGCTTGTTTTAGAAATAGTACGGCAACTGGTCCGCAAAATCACGGAATAAGAACAAGTAGTACAGGACAGCCGCAAATTCAATTGAATGGTGAGTGGACGTCATGGGATGTAATTCAGACTGTTGTACGCTATGATAAAGTGCACGACAAGCTCGTTTCTGCTACCAATCCAAAACAGGGATATACCTATATCTCTCCAATGGGACTTGTCCCAAAAGATCGTTTTGATTATGACCAGATCTATCCTATCGAACAGCTGAGTGAAGGCGAGTATACTGAACTTGTTGAGAACGCGAAGAAATTTCACGAGACGAATGCAGACAGAGATCCAGAAACAATAAAAGATGCCGTCTTTCAAGTGGTAACAACGTTTCGCACCAAATGGTGGGGGGTTGAGATTCCGGAAAACTGGCTGACAAAAAACTTACTGGCAAATTTCCCCCGCCACGTTACTTTACGGGTAGTTGATAAGGATCGCAAAGTTTACTCTTTTGGCTTTGAAATGAAAAAAAAAGAATCAGATAGTGTTACAAGTTTTTTTCCACCTACCATCCTCAAAACAGGCACAACACATATTTCAGTGCCTGATTATGAAGAGCCAAAACCTTATGAACTGAGAACAACGACTAATGTACCGATTACATCCAAGCGTGCAAAAGATATTCTTGATTTTGTAAGCTTTCACAATCGCCAGGGTGTGCGTTTTAATTATATGAAGCAAAATTGCACAAAGCTTACAGGCGAGACACTTGCTCTTGCAGGGTATAGAATTGATACCAGAATTTCCTTTGGCAATTTTTTTGGCAATTTCTTCCCTGATCTGAAGGATGTGCCTTATGTTGGGTGGTCACTTGCAATAATTGTTGGAGCTGTTATGTCAGTTGTAAGGCCTATTATCAATGCAGTGATTGCCTACACACCATCTCCTATCAAACAGGTCGTTCGCTATATCCCTGAGAAGATACAAACCATACTTATTAATCTCTTCATACTGTGTCTTGGTGCCTCAAATATGACAACTCCTTTGCCAGATGATGCTGAGGATGAACGTGACAACACAACAAAGCTTGGAAGATTTTCACGTATTATTCGTTCACCATTTGATATTTTCCGTGATGATATCTGTGATATTAACTACCCACAAACTATTGTCAACTGGCAAAAGGAACAAAGGTCAACAAAACAAGTAGCCTATGATGGTGCACCTACATTAAATCTTATCTAAATAAGGAATAGCTCTATGTCAGTAACAGCATCGGCAGCCATAGCTGCAAGATTAAGCCCAGTTTCAGGAGAAGCTTCTATTGGATCGCCTAAAACCTGTAAGCTATCGGTAGAAGAGCAGCGGCTTACTGAAAAATGGCAAGAGCTTCAGCTTACGCAAAGAGTGCCTCCAATTGAAGATATCCGTTTTTTGATAACAAGTGGACTTGCTTTTTGGATTCAAACTTTTCAAAACAGCACTAAGAGCGGAGAAAATGAGCATAAACTGCGTTTCATTAATAATGAGTACTGTTTGAAAATGGAAGAGCGCTTTGTGCCAATTTCAGAAATTCGTAAAACGATCAGTTATAATGCAGCGACAGAGAAATTAGTGACGATTAACAATCCATCCGAAGTGTGGAGTTATGTTTCTCCACAGGGGCTTGTGAAAAGAGATCGTTTTTCCTACGATACGCTTTTACCCATCGAAGTGATCGATCAAGAACAGTATGGTAAGCTTTATGCAGAAGCGCAAACTTTTTGGAACACGAACTCTCAAGTGGATGTTGGCAAACCAAAGCATTGCATTTTGCAAGTAGTGACGACGAACAGGACTCATTCGCATTCCTGGGCGACTGAAAATTTTGCAAAAGCTTATCCTGAGCATGCTAGCTATCGAGTCATCATGCCAGATGGCAAAGTGTACTCCTTTGGCTTTCAGATGGAAAAAGCAGAAATGGATCAGATATTTAATGATAAAACATATCCATTTCCATTGACCTTTACAAAGACTTCCCAAAGTCAGATCACAACGCCAGATTATGAAGAGAGCAAACCTTTCAAACAAAAACGTATTACCTCATTGACGCTAACACAAGAGCGAGCTGAGAACATCCTCAAGTTCATAACAGAACAAAATCAAGAGGGCGTGCGTTTTAACTTTATTCATCAAAACTGTGCAACGCTGGGGTGTGAAATACTCAAGCGTGCAGGCAGTCCATCTGCTCCTCGGCGCTGGACAATGGGTGAAGGGTTTGCGTCGCTCTTACCTGAATGGGAAAAAGTACCTTTTGTTGGTGCACCTTTAGCGTTTGTTATGCATACAGTGAAATCTGTAGCGAAGCTGTTTTTCAGCACTCTTTGGCAAGTAACACCTCAGGTGGTACAGGAAATAGTATGCTTTTTGCCAAGAAAGGTGTCATCGCTTATCTGTAACTTGCTCGTAGTGGCCTTGGGGGGCAGACTAGCCTCGAGTGGCTTTACTCCAGAGCTTGACACCGAAGATGAACTTGATAATCGCGAGCGTTTTACCTGTTTTTCTAGGTTAGTTCGCAATATTGGCGACTGGTTTCGCGATGATATTTCAGATGTTCAGCCACACCTGACGTTGATCGAATGGCAGATGAATCAGCAGTCAACACGTGTAGTTGACTATGAAGGTCATGCAAAAATTTATTTCTAGTAAAAAAGAGCTGGCGTAAAAGAAAGCCCGACCCACTGTAAAAGAGGACCGGGCTTTCTAATTTTAAGCTACACGCTTATTGCTAAAATCCAGATAATGCCTTGTGCCACTTTCCTTAGCCACATTCCGCTCTTTTCTTCTGGGTTTCTGTTCTCGGCAAGTTGTAGGCTGCACTAAAAAGGAAGGAAGCTTTTTCGGTGCCTGCCAGAGAATCAGCTTAGTTCTGATATGGGTCAGTGAGGCAACAATATCTTGAACAGATCTACTCTTTGATTGAATGAGATTTCCCGATGAATCGAGCAGGTTGACAAAGATAGTGTGAACCCCACTGTCTAATAGATTCAGAGCATTTTGTTCAGCATTTTGCTTAAGTTCTTCGCGTACTTTTTCTCCGCAGAGCTCTAGAAATTCATGGAGTTGCTTTTCTTTGTTTTTTGTCATGACCATCGCCTCTTCTTGAGAGAGAACTTCATAAAATTGTGCTGTAAGGTGGTTATGCAGCTGCGAGGCATGATGAATAATTGGTGTGACTTGTATCACAGCATCGATTGATTCTTTCAGAGTCACATTTGTCTTGCTTACAGGTTGAGTGACTTTGTTTTTCACAGGATAAGTAAGAGTTGCTAGAAACCGACTTGTGCTAATGAGAATGTTGGTCATTTTTACATCAACCATAAATTCCTCCATGGAATTGTATCCGTTTGGGAGATCCTTCGGTCGCAGCTCTTAGAGACCTGCCCATCAAGCAGCTGCCATAATCTCCTACCATTATTATGGAACAAATTGATTTAATTGAAAACAAACTATTAATAATTTTTTTTATTTATATAGATGTAATTTGTAACTTATTTATATTTAGTGTTTTATGAATTAAAATAATAACACGAATATCGCGTTAATACTTCATAAATGAAAATAGCAGTACCTGGGTTCGATTTTCTATCGCTCAAGTGCACGAAGAGCGGCTATCAGATCAGGTGATAAACAGCTTTCAATCCTTGGTCGTATTATTCTTAGGGTGTAGTCAGTAGTATCTTTTTGATAATAAATTTGACTAAGCGCCTTGAGAATTTCATTCTTGCAACGTTCTTTGACATGATTCAATTGCGCATAACAGCACAAAAGCTGCTCTTTTTCGTGGTAGCGGGATTTTATGCAAATCATCTGCAGTACGTCAAGTTGATCTTTTTCAGACATTTCTTTGTGATTCATGGTATAAAGCAGGCCGGTTAGAACTTGAGTTATTGTCTCTAAATTGCCTGCTAATTTTAGTAGCTGTTTTTTATACATCTCAAAAGCTGTTTGATGTAACTGCAAATTCTTTATGATCACAACCTGCTATGCAAATGAGCACTTCCAGCACTTGCGGATCTAAAACGGATGGATTGCTTTTGACATAGGTCCATACGTTATCAGCAAAGTGACAAGCAAGGGAATAGCCAAAAGCTGCCTTCTCAGACCTATCGTTTAAGGCGATTTTTTCAGATTGTGCTATGTGTGCTAATTGATAGACCCTATCGTCATTTTTCACGAGTCCCAACGGTAGTAAAATTTGGTTCCAAGTGGTAACAAGCGAGATGAGTTTATTTTGCAGCTTTGCTAAAGCATCAACTCGAGTTGTTTCTGAAAAAAGAGGTTCTCTCATATCAATGTGATTATAAGGAAAGCCTTGTGTAATTTGTCTAGCACCTTGTGAATTGATAATAATAAAGTTCTTTACTTGTAGTTTTTTTGAATGGGCTGACAACCAAGTTTCAAGTACATCATTTTCCTGGGCAGGTAGAGGAAGGAAAGCGGGAGAAGAGTGATTGTTTTCACCTATTTGCAGCTGTCCGATGCCCTGTTCCAGAGATTGAAAAGTGTTGAGGCTTAGAGAGTCAATAATATGGGCTGAAAATGAATAGTCAGCAAAGATCCTTTCACGAAGTACTGATACTGGTCTATGATCTGCACAGCTGTTTATGAAAACAATCCCAATATCTGCATTTCTCTCAGCCTCCTGCACAAGCGTTGCAAATCGTTGGACTGCTGTTTTATCGATGTCGGCGACTGTTTTTGTGGTGAGGGTCTTTTCAATCCTCAAAAAAATCAAAGACACTTGTCGGCGAACAAGATATCCTTCAACAATCCCACTCACATCAGCAGGAACATAGTGCTTGAGCTCTTCGTAGCGTGAATTTCTTACTTGTAAGGGAGTGTTTGAAACAATGCTCATAATTTATTCAACTAAGTTAGATATATTTATTTGTAAAACAAAATATGTAAATCATAAGTATCATATAAATTAATATCTGATTGTGTCAACTCTAGATTGGAAATGAATGCGTTATTTGATCAGATCAGCAAGAAACTCGATCAAATGGAGAGCCCTTTTGTCTGTGCCATCTTCGATTTGAGCGCGACAGGAGGTGCCATCGGCAATAATGACACTTTCTTGATGAGCACGGACTTTTGGAAAAAGTACAAGCTCTCCAATTTTCATTGAGAAGTCATAATGCTCTTTTTCATAGCCGAAAGAGCCTGCCATGCGCAGCAGCCTGACTGGATCTCCTGCACCTTGGCGCCTGGTATGCTATGGAGTATTTGCAGTGTGGGTTTCATGCCTACAAGAGCCTTTTGATGGCAGTGACCATGCACGTAGATCTCTTTAGAAAAGGGCTGAAGAAGGGGGGTCAGCTGTGGAAGTTCATCGTATAGCAGCTCATCTAATGTTTTTGTCATGCTGATGACGCAGTCCACTTTTTTTGCATCCAGATAAAAATCTCGAAACTCATCACGAATGGTTAAAATGCAGCTTGGTTCTATGCCACAGATGGGAATACCAGCTTCAGCAAAGGGATAGAGGATGTTAATTAGTTTTGCCGCTTTCTTTTTGGCTTCTGGTAAAAGCCCTTTCGAGATCATTGTCCTTCCACAGCAGCTCCAAGAAGGGACGATGACTTCATAACCTAACTTTTCAAGCACAAACGCTGCTTTTTCGCCTAACTGAGGCATGGTAAATTCAGTGAAGGTGTCGCTGAAAAGGACAATTTTTTTTGGCTTTTCACAAGCTTTTTTATAGTTTTGTGAAAAAGGTTTGCAGCTAAGGTGTGGTAGTGTTCTTTTGGGACTAATGCCTATGAAGCTGAAAAGCGCTTTCACAGGAGCGCTTGAAATGAGAAAATTATTAAGTTTCGGAAAGTAAGAGCCGAGTTTCAAAAGGCTGCCGAGATAGCCAAAAAGATAGGATCTGAGTGGGTAGCCCTCTCGGCTATGCACCTGATAAAGATATTCAGCTTTCATCTTCGCCATGTCTACTTGCGATGGACATTCTGTTTTACAGCCTTTACACTGGATACAAAGATCCATCACCTCAGCAATTTCTGCTTTAGGAAGGTCTGCTGCTTTGATTTTTCCATGAACGAGTGAGCGGAAAACATTTGCACGAGCGCGTGTAGAGTCTTTTTCTTCACCTGTCACCTGAAATGATGGGCACATCACGTGCGGCCCTTCTCCGTGAGCTCTTTTTCGACACTGCCCATTACCGTTGCAAAGGTCAGCTGCCAGCTCAAGGCCACCTTCTCTCTTAAAATCAAAAAAGGTTTTTTGTGGAACGATCTTTGTTTGCGGCGAGAGGCGTAAATCTGTTTCGAGAAAAGTTTGAAATGGCGTTGAGGAGACAATTTTATTGGGGTTCATGAGGCAATCTGGATCGAAAGCTTTCTTCAGCTTTATAAAGGCTTCATAGATCTTTTCTCCAAACATTTTGGGATTTGTCCAGGTGCGAATAAGTCCGTCGCCATGCTCTGCGCTGAGTGCACCACCATACTGTATCACCATATCAGCTACGTCGAGCATGATTTTCTGCATGAGGGCAAGCTCATCTTGCTTTGTCAAATTGATGTAGGGGCGAATATGAAGGCAGCCATCACCGATGTGGCCATAGATACCAGCCTCTTTTCCTTGTGAGCGTAAATAGCTGATAAAGCTGTCTACAAAGCTTGCAAGCTTATCAGTTGGAATAGCGATGTCTTCAATGAATGCAATGGCGCGATTATAACTTCTTTTAGAAAGCAACAGGCCAAGTCCTGCTTTTCGAAGTTGCCAGATGGCCTCTTGTGTGGGCTCATCAATGATGATGGTTAGATAGGCAATATGAGCATCGTGGTGAACTGCATTATGAAACTGTGCGCATTTTTCCTGGAGTGCAGCGCTATTTTCAGCTTCAAATTCCACTACAAAGAGTGCATCAGGTTGCCCATTAAGGAAAGAGAGCTTGCCTTGCATGGCAGGTGAAAGCCTGCCAGCTTCAATGATTTTTTTATCGATCAGTTCAAGGGCATAGGGTTTAAAACTTTGATAGCGTGTGGCGCATTGTAGTCCTTTTTGCATGTCTTTTGAGGCAATAAGGACAATGGCTTTCTCTTTTGGTTTTTTACAAATTTTTAAGGTTACTTCAGAGATAAATCCCAAAGTTCCTTCTGAACCTGCAATGAGCTTTGCAATGTTTGTAAAGTTAGGTTTGACAAGTTCATTCAGGTTGTATCCGGAGACTCTACGTATAACTTTCGGAAAGCGCTTTTCGATCTCTTCAGCATACTCATTTTGTATTGCGCTTACTGTGCGATAGATTTCACCTTCCTGCGTATGAAGAGCGCATTTTTCATCCCAGACAACTTTTGTTACATGTTCAAAGCGAATGACTTGGCCGCTATACAAAATCAGCTCACACGCTTCCAAGTGATCTACCATCTGGCCAAATTTCAAGGCATGAGCACCTGCAGCATTATTTCCTACCATGCCCCCAATGGTGGCACGGTTGCCAGTTGATGTATCGGGGCCTAGTCGATAACCTTGATGACTGAGCGCTGCATTCAACTGATCTTGAATCACACCCGGCTCACAGATGACACGCTCTTTGTCATAGTCGATACTTCGAATGGCATTGAGATGGACAGAGGTGTCAATGACAAGGCCCTTTCCAAGGCAGCCCCCGGTAATTCCAGTGGCAGCTCCTCGTGGGATGACGCTGACTTTGTGTCTGTTAGCTATTTGAATTGCTTTGATAAGATCTGCTTTAGTACGTGGAATGACAATGGCAATGGGTTCGACTTCATAGATGGAGGCATCAGTGCTGTACAGTACTTTTGAGATCGTATCTACCTTCGTTTCAGATGAAAGCTCACGTTTGAGATCGTCTAAAAAAGCGCTCATAAAAGATGTTCCAGTTTCAGTGCCTGATAAATTTCATATGTTGCAGTCTCTGCGCTTTGTAAAAATGAGCCATCCAAAAAGTCGTCAAGATGAAGAGTATCAGGATAGTATTTTTCGATAATCTGCTTGAGTTTTTCATAAAGTGGCATTGAAAAAACCACACCCTGGTGGATGCTTTTAAATTCAACGCTCGTGAGGGGAATGCGCAGCCGTAGGCACGCAGGTCCACCCCCATTTTTCATACTCTCATTTAAAGGAACAAAGAGCACCTTGTCAATGCAATTAAGCCCCTCTAAACAATTTTTGGCAGTTTTTATTTTTTTACACTCGATGGGTGCGATGAGGATGCGTTTTGTATTACTTGTCACAATTTGACTGTTAAAAAAATAAGATCGCACAGCATCTTGAAGAGGCATATCATCTCTTTTTATTGGGACTAACATGAGCTCTTTACCAAAGAGTTTCAACGCTTTTTTTTGAAGCTCTTCCATCACTTTTTGTGTGTTGGCATAGGCATCTTCATGAAAGAGATAGAGGTTTTCATGACCCGAAGCTACGACATCATTATGGAAAACACCTTGGTCGATAGCGTGAGGGTTTTGCTGAGCAAAAACTACCTCTGCTTCATCGAGTAGATGCAGGCGACTGATGGCACTTTGTGCTTCTTTTGTTTGGCGCGCAGGATATTTTTTAGCTTTTTTTTCCTTTTTATTTTGTGATTTTCCAAAGACAAAAAGATGGAGGCCTTGCGATGATTTTTTTTGCCAGAGGCGTGTGTGGTTGGCAGCTCCTTCGTCAAAAAACTCTGAAGCTGCAGCAAGTGGTGGGTGGTGAATAAATTTCTTCTCATCAAAGAAGATCGCGCGCAGAAGTTTTTGGCTCAAAGGTACTTCGAGGCTGCGATGAAAGTTGGATGCTAAGTTTGCAGGGGTGATATGCACCTTCTGATCACAAGAGTCAGTAGAAGGCGTGATCGTGGCGGCATTAGCCATCCACATAGCTGATGATGAGGAGCACATGAGTAAAAGCTCGGGGGCCTTTTTATAAGCTTGAGTAATGATTGTACTTTTAGAGCCTTCAAAGCCCAGGTTTTTAAGCGCTTGATAGCAGGGCTTTGGGTGAGGTGGGAAGATAAGCTGTGGCAGGCCAAGATCGAAAAGTAGCTTCATTTTTTCTAAACCTTGAAGAGCTGCTTTTTTAGGATGAGAAAGTGTTGCCTTAGAAGTCAGTGAGGCGACATTCCCAAAGGCCAGGCCTCCAAAGTGGTGAGTTGGTGCTGCTAGACAGTCAGCATTCAGTTCAAGCATTGCGACAGCTTTCATTGAGGATATCCTGGAGGAATTTTTTGCGGTAGGCAGGCTTTGTCAGCTTCGATGGAAGCAATAGGGTAGGCACAGTAGTCAACAGAATAGTAGCCGGCTGGTCTAAAATTACCACTTAAGCCTAGGCCACCAAAGGGTGCTACACTTGACGCACCAGTTGTGGGCATGTTCCAGTTAATGATACCGGCACGTACATCTTCATAGACGCGGTTGAATTCTGGTTCTGAGTCTGTGATGATGCTAGCACAAAGTCCATAGCCCGTTTCATTTGCTTTTACAATAGCTTCATCAAGATTTTTTACTCGGGAAATTTGTAAAAGAGGTCCAAAAATCTCAACATCAGGCACCTCAATCCCTGTCATGTCAATAAGCCCGGGAGTAAGGAACGCCGAATCTTCTCCTAGTCTTTTTACAGGAAGAAGTACTTTTGCACCCCTCTTCACTAGTTCTTCTGTCTGTTGCAAGACCTTGTCAGCTGCAGCTTTTGTCACAAGTGGCCCCATAAAAGGCTCAGGCTTTAAAGTGTAGGGACCAATGACGAGTTCTTTTGTTTTCTTGATGAGCTGCTCTAGGTAGGCCTCTTGAGTTCCATTTTCAATAAGAATAAGCCTGCGTGCTGCTGTGCAGCGCTGACCAGAAGTTACGTAGGCTGATTGTATGGTAAGGTAAACGGCCGCGTCTAAATCTGAAGCTTTGCTTACAATTAAAGGGTTATTGCCGCCCATTTCAAGTGCAGCGATGCGATCAGGAAAGTGTAGTGAGCTTTCTAAAATTGCTTTTCCGGCAGCGTAGCTTCCGGTAAATAAAACAGCGCGAATAGCTTTTTCAGAAAGTAGAGCTTGACCAACATTTCTTCCACCTTGAACTACTTGAAGAACGTTTTTTGCAAGGCCTGCTTCTTGGAAAAGTTTGCCCAGCTCTTCACCAACTTTTGGAGTCAGCTCGCTTGGCTTAAAGATCACCGTATTACCAGCAAGAAGTGCAGGGATGATATGACCATTTGGCAGATGACCCGGGAAGTTATAAGGCCCAAAGACTGCTACAACACCATGCGGGCAATGGCGTGTGATCGATGTGCCGTTACTCAGTGCTTGCATACGTACTGGGCAGCGTTCATGATAGGCTTGAATGGAAATATCGATCTTATTTTTCATGGCCTGCACTTCTTCTTTTGCATCCCATAACGGCTTACCTGTCTCTTGAGAAATTGTCTCGGCAAAGGCGTCAGATAAAAGTGTGGCAAATTTCCAAAGGGTGTGAGCGCGCTCTTCAAAACTTGCTTTTCGAAAGCTCAAAAAAGCTTCTTCTGCGTTTTGCACAGCTTTATGAATTTCTGTGGCTGTAGCTTCTCTGCCTTTCCAAAGCAGTTCATCTGTTGCTGGATTTTGTGAGTAAAAAGATGCCATAGTTTACTTTCCTTCTCCTTCGTGAATGGGAGATGAACGGATTGAATCGCCTAAACCTACTTGCAGTGATTCACTCGTTTCACTTGTAATGATCGCAGATGTCTCATCTTTGATAACCATTGAGCCGATGCAGGCGCGAAAGTTTATTTTTTCATTAGAGAGCAAAAAATTGTTTTGTTCGATGTCATCTTGAATGGCTGCGATTTGAAATACCTTACTTTCGTAAATAGTACGGATATTATTTTTGAGTGCGCGTAGTTTTGGGCCGCCATCGAAGATATCAATTTCATCTGTCATTTCAAAGCCCTCTTGCAAAAGCATGACTAGTGCTGCGCGCGTTTTTGAATGGGTTTTTCCAATGACATCTTGCACTTCTTTTGGAAGAAATGTGGTGTAGATAGGATATTTTGGAAGAAAATGCGTAATGAACGATTTGCCATATTTTAATAAGTCGATGACTTTACTAAAGCTAACATTGAAAAAATGTCTGCCTACACCATCCCAAAAAAGGCACTTATCATTTTCAATAACACCGCGCAGCTCGGTAAAGACACTGTTTGTGAAGCGCTCTGGAAAGGCTGCTATGAAATGAAAGCGGGCAAGTGACAAAAGTTTTCCAAGGCCATGCTTTCGCTTTTCTGGGTGTAAAAAGAGAGAGCAGATCTCAGATGGTCCTCTGATGTAGGAGATAGGTGTGAGAAGAGACAAACTTTTGGTTACATCATCGAGCGTAGACGGGGAATGCAGCGTTTCTTTTTGAAAAAAATAAAGTGACTCGCCACCACCTGTTGTGGCAAAGATTGCCGAATTGCCGATGATTGTGTGTTCCTGGGAGTCTTCTAATGCAAAAAGGTAGAATTCATTTTCTGGATTTGTGACATTTTTTTTAAATGAATCAAGTGACAGATAGAGCTTTTTCTCGAGGAGGCGAGCATCTTTTGGTAGTGATGTCATCCCAATGCTGGAAAGCTTATTTAAAGCGATAAAAGCTTCGAGATCTGTCTCTTTTATGGGACGCAAGAATATCATAGTGTTTTCATTTCATTTAAAGTCTTTTCTACAATATCCATGATGGGGTCTACATCTTTTTCATCCATGATGCCAACTGGTAGAAGAAAGCGCACGCGCGTAGGGTCGGTGCCAGCAACAAAACTAATCACCCCATTGTCAAAGAGCTTATGGATAAATTGGTTGACTTTTTGAGGTGAGCCATCAAATGGAGTAAAAGCGATCATAGATCCCAGACCAAAAGGACCTTTTACAATCCCTTTTAAGGCTGATAGTCGTTCACTGAAGCGTGAGAAGAGGGCTGCAATCTTGCCGTTTTCGCCAAAATAGTTTTGCTCCATGATATAAGGAAGTAAAAATTTTGCTGCCCATATAGAGCTTGAGCTTGCAGTGAAAGTTTGGCTTAAAAGCCCAGGTTTTGGGTTGTAGGCATCTTTCCAAAGTGTGGCTCCACATTGTAAAACTTTACCAACTGTGACTACATCAGCTACTTCCTGAAGGCCGAAATGCTGAAAGGCGAAAAGTTCATACGTTCGAGCAAAGGTCTGCACTTCATCTACTAAAATGGCAAGGTTTGCTTCTTTGGCAACTTTGATAATTTCTAGAAAAAACTCTTTGGTTCCGGCGTAAAAGCCATTTTCGCCTTGAACAAGTTCTAAGCAGAGAGCCGCATATTCTTGGGGATGGCGTTTGAGATGCTTTTTTAAAACTGCCAAGGTTTCTTCCGTGCTTTTCTTAGGATCGTTTGGGTTATAAAAGGGGATGTAGTCGATAAAGATATTTGCAGGCAGCCCTTCTCTGAAGGCGGGCTTGTCGGTAAGTTGTGACATGACACAAGTTCTTCCCATAAAGCAGCCTTCAAAGGCTATTAAGCGAAAAGCTGGATGTTTTTTTTGGAAGATAATTTTGAGAGCATTTTCATTGGCCATGGCACCTGATGTTGTCAAAAAGGCATGGTCAAATTTTGAGTACTTTGTAAGATGCTCTAGCAGCTCGATCGAATCGACGTTTTGCTGTAAGTTGCCCTGCATGATGGTATTTTCAAGGCTTGCGTCAAGTGCATAAGAGATCAGCTCTGGAAAGCTGTGGCCAAAGTAGTGTACTCCAATACCACAGATCAGATCATATTTTACACTGCCGTCAGCAAGTTCGACCAAAAGCCCGTTGCCAAGCCCGGATCCAAGATAGGG
>JAHFTM010000176.1 GCA_023269335.1 Chlamydiia bacterium | reverse complement strand
AATGTTTTTAGACTTGTTTTTTGAAAGACCAAGAGAGCGAATAATTACTTCCACATCGTCAACTACACACTCAGACATCTTCTGCGGGGTGTCGGCTAGTGAAAATAATTTGGGCGTCACTTTATTGACGCGCTCATCTGTGCAGCTTGCTGAAAGAAGCACTGCTAGCAATAGCGTGAATGGATCTTTGTGCTGAAGAGGAATAGGTGGGTTTGGAAAAAGCTCATTCAAAATTTGCTGGATTGTTTTTACTTTGTCGCTTTTCTTCATCGCTTACTTGCCAATGCAAAATTTAGAAAAGATCGCTGAAAGCACATCTTCTGTTACGTTCGTGCCTATAATCATCCCAAGCTCATTTAACGCCATTCGTGCATCAAAGGCTGCAAATTCAGCTGACACATCGCTTTCAAGCCCTTCAATCACCTTTTCAATGGCATTCAATGCCCCTACAAGGCTTTCTTTATGCCGAAGCGAGGTGATGACTACCTCATCTTTATGCGGACACCCCTTTTCAAAAATCACCTCGTCAATCTTGCGATGAAGATCGTCAAGACCAAAAAGCGTTTTTGCTGAAACGTGCACAACATGGCGAAAGCCAAAATTGGAAAGTAATGGTAAACTATTTTTTTCAACCAAATCGCTTTTATTCCACACCAGCACCGTTTTTTCTTTTGGCAAGCTTTCCATAAGCTCATGGTCAAAAAGATCGAGATCTTGCACATCTACCACAAATAAGATGAGATCCGAGCGCTCAATGGTCGTTTTTGTGCGCCGGATCCCCTCTTCTTCAATACTTTCAGAGGTTTTTCGGATGCCTGCAGTGTCGGTCAGCCGAAAGTGTAAGCCATTGAGTCGCAAGTCATCTTCTATCAGATCGCGCGTGGTTCCTGGAATGTGGGAGACAATAGCTCGCTCTTTTCCTAAAAGTGCATTCATAAGCGACGACTTACCAACGTTTGGTGAGCCTACTAAGCTCAATAAAATCCCCTCATGAATAATTTTACCTTGATGAAAAGTGTCAATAAGTTTTTTTAGCTCACTAGCAATATTTTTTAAGTCATCGACGACAACTTCAAAGGGTGAAAATTCTAAATCTTCTTCAGGAAAGTCTACCCACGCCTCTAAGATAGCACATATCTCAGTCAGCTTCTTTTGAAATGTGACAACTTTTTTGGAAAGAGCTCCTTCAAGCTGCACTTTAGCAAAATTCATGGCATGTTCATTTTTACTGGAAACAAGTGCCTGAATAGCCTCAGCCTGTGCTAGATCAACTTTGCCGTTCATAAAGGCTTTCAAGCTAAATTCACCGGGTCCAGCAGGGCGTGCTCCTGCAGAAAAGGTCGCCTCCAGTACAGTTTTTGTCACAAGCCTTCCGCCATGGCACTGAATTTCAACCGTATCTTCACCAGTGAATGTTTTTGGAGCGTGCATCACGACAAGGAGTACATCATCGATTTTCTCACCACTAAGGCTCATCACTTTGCCAAAATGCACGGTGTGGCTGGCAAAGCTTGCCACATCGCGCGAGAAAATTTTAGAGGCTACTTCAAGAGCATGCTGTCCACAAATACGTACGATAGCGACACCGCCATCACCAGGGGCTGTGGCTACTGCGGCTATGGTTTCACCAGGAATGTAAGGACGATGAACAAACTGCATAATTGACAACAACAATTTATACTTGCTACACTTACTTAACTAAACACATTTTCTAGTGAGAATAGTATGCACAAAACAAAATTTATTTTCATTCCTTTACTTCTCTCAGCGCTTTTTCTTCCCTTTTTACCTACTGCTTATGCAGAGGCAGAACCAGAAAATGATGAGGAAATTGCAGAGTTTGCAGAGGTAGAAGCAAGTGAAGCAGAAGATGAGCTTTCTAGAATCGACTCTTTAATCTCTGCTACAGAAGAAAGTCTCATACGTCAAAAGAAGCTGCGCACTTTGATTGCAGACTACCGCAAGATTGAGAAAAACTGCCTTGAAAATCCAAAAAATAGCGACCTCTTATTTAAGCTTGCAAAGGCTGGAAAAGCGGTTTATGATGGCGTGCAAGAGACTTACCTGGCTGACTATTTCCAACCGGAATTTGTAAAAGAGCTACAGAAACTCAAAGTGATCGCAGATAAAAAGAGCATACCACCCGTACAATAGTAATGCATATTCACTACATCAACAGACTGACTGGCAAAGTTGAAAAAGAAGAGGTCTATTATGAAGGCGGCATACGCTTTCTTTATGGAAAAAGCTTCATCAGCCGTACTCTTGGACGCATTTTTCTCCACGGCCTTGCCAAATGGCCTCTTACCTCTTGGGTCTTCGGCAAGCTACAGCAAAGAAAAGCCTCAAAAAAGAAGATTGTTCCCTTTATCAACCTTTACAACGTTGATACAAGCGAGTTTTTAGAACCTGTTGCTTCTTTTCCATCATTTAACGCATTTTTTATTCGCAAACTCAAACCCTCAGCACGTCCACTTGCTGAAGGAGAAAAACAGGCTATTATTCCGGCAGATGCTCGCTATTATTTTTATGAAACAATCGATGAGCGATTTCCTTTTAGCGTCAAAGGACAAAACTTCACTTTGAAAACGCTTTTGCAAGATGATGAAAAGGCTGCAAAGTATAGCGGAGGAACACTTATCGTTGCCAGGCTCTGTCCAACCGATTGCCATCGTTTTTATTTTCCTTGTGACTCAGTGCCAGGTACAACAAAATGCATTAACGGCAAGCTTTTCTCTGTAAACCCCATTGCCATAAAAGATAACCCCTGGATTTACTGCGTCAATCGTCGCTGCGTCACCTACCTGGATTCAAACCAATTTGGCACCATTGCCTATCTTGAAATAGGGGCTACAAGCGTAGGCTCTATCATCCAGACCTTTACTCCTCACACCTTACAGAAAAAGGGCGCCGAAAAGGGCTATTTCTCCTTTGGATCTGCGCTACTTATCCTTTTTGAAAAGGGACGGATTCGCTTGGATGCTGACCTCGTTGCAGCAACAAAACAGGGACTTGAGATGCGCGCGCTCATCGGTCAATCCTTAGGCGTTGCCACATAATTCGGCATTTTTCGACTACTCCTTCTCCGATAACGTCATTGAAAATTCATGTATCTTGAACGAATATTCAAGGATCTTATGGAACGACCTCAGTTTTTAGAGCTCATCCGCCGCTATTTTCGAAATCACTCTGTAGTGGCAATAGTAGGTCCGCGCCAATGCGGAAAAACAACACTCGCTCGCATGTATTGTAAAGAACAATTAGGATTTACCAAAGAAAACTACTTTGATCTTGAAAAATCGCAAGATATTGAACGACTGGAAAATCCAATGCTTGCTCTGAAACCGCTAAAACAGCTCATTGTCATCGATGAAATCCAAAGGACAAAAGATCTCTTTCCTATCATCCGTGTCCTTGTAGATAAGCCTGAGAACACTCAGAAATACCTCGTTTTGGGAAGTGCATCTACCGAGTTGCTCCGCCAATCATCGGAAAGTCTTGCTGGAAGAATTGCCTATCTTGAGCTCACTCCATTCTCACTGCAAGAAGTGGATCATCAAAACCGTTTGTGGCTGCGAGGAGGCTTTCCCAAATCCTATCTTGCCGAAACTGATCAAGATAGCAGTGACTGGAGAGAGTTTTATATTCGCACCTTTCTGGAACAAGACATTCCAAATTTAGGCATTAAAATCCTTCCTGCATCACTTCGTCGCTTTTGGAGAATGCTTGCCCACTTCCATGGAAACATATTCAACGCATCAGAAATTGGGCGCTCGTTTGGGTCGTCTGATGCTTTGATGCGCACCTATTTAGATGTGCTTTCAGGTGCCTTGATGATTCGACAGCTGCAACCTTGGCATGAAAATATTGGCAAGCGGCAAGTAAAATCACCGAAAATTTATTTTCGCGATAGCGGGATTTTTCATTCACTTCTTGGAACCCATACAATAAGCGAGCTACACAACCATCCCAAAGTTGGAGCCTCATGGGAAGGCTTTGCCCTTGAAGAAGTCATCCGAGCTCATTCAGCAGCCCATCATGAATGCTATTTTTGGTCTACCTACAGTGGTGCAGAAGTAGAGCTTCTCCTGTATCAAAATGGCATGCTTACAGGTTTTGAATTCAAATATCAAGATGCACCAAAACTTTCAAAGTCCATGAGTATTGCTCTCCATGATCTTCCACTCAAGCATCTGTACGTCATCTATCCAGGTGATCTGGACTATCCCCTTTCAGAGAGAGTTACTGTACTGGGACTACAAAATATAAGAAAAAAATTCCGCATAGGAACTTGAGATACGTGCGCTCATCGGAGCCTACTCCAGATTTTACCGACACTTTCGCCAACATGCTCCGGATTTGTCATAGCTTTACTCTCCCTTACCCCAATAAAAGGAGCATCTCTTCGTAAGAGCGCAGCTCATCACGAGCACTCGCTGCATCTTCAAAGCGCAGCTCTTTCGCAGCTTTTTTCATCTGCAGGGTCAACTTTTTAATAAGCGAGCGGATCTCTTCAACCGTAAACTCTTGGGCAACTTCATGCAAAGGCAGATGAACAGCGGCCTCTTTTTTAGCGCTTTCAATGGTCTGCTCCATCATCGGTAAAAGAGCAATTTCACGGCGGACTGTGCGCGGGGTGATGCCATGTTC
>JAHFTM010000175.1 GCA_023269335.1 Chlamydiia bacterium | reverse complement strand
CTGAGACCTATCTTGTTTTTGATACTGTTTTCAAACGTGCTTTTTTCTTATCTGATCTTTTTGATGAGAATCAGATGCGCGCTTTGCAATCTGGCTGTGAAGCTCAGTATGGCGCAGATATTGTGTGGGTACCAACCGAACCTGAAAGTTGGACTGAGCTGCATCAACACATGGTAAAGCAAAGTTCTGCCTTAAAAAAAGATGACAAGGAGCAGATAGAAAAAGTTCAGTATCTTATACCTCAAGATGGTGATGATACAGATGTACGAGGTGAAGTGAACGAAGATGAGATCCGAAGAAAAGTTCAAGCACTGATGAATTTGGGAGATTTGATGCGGTTTTTTACGACTTCTCTCAATAAGATTAAAGAACTAGAAGAGGCTTTACAGCAATCAATAGAGGAAGAAAGCGAAGAGCTTGCTGAAGAAAAAAGAAAACGACTCAAGTTTAAAGAGCTTCTTAAGCATGCGATCAAAGAAGAAATTGCAAAAGAGAGGCTTTTGGTTGAAGAGCTAAAACGCAGGCAGTGTGAAAGCCTCTCATTATGAGAGGCTTTCGAAAATGCTTTGTATCCGTTATAACAATTAAGAAGCCTTCTTCTTAGCAGCTTCCGCAGCTTCTCTGAGAGCCTTAAGTTCTGCTTCCTCTACAGCAGCAAGAAGGTCAATATAGCGACCGTTGACTGCTCTGTCATTTTTATTTCTCTCAAGATACGCTCTAAAAATATTCTTCATCTGCTCTGATGTACAGGCATCTGTAGGCTGCATGGCCATGTAACTATCTACCCACATTTCTTTCATGAGGCCAAGGTGTTCTTTCATCACCTCATACAGATAGAGCATTTGAGTTAAATCAAGCGCCATAAAAAGCTTTCGCACCCGCGATTCACCCTTTTCGCCTCTCTGATGATCTAAAAGATTTGCTAACTCTTTTACGTGATTGTAATAAGGCATCGAGCCAGAAAGGACAACTAGATGCTCTCTAAATTCTTTGGCGAGCAGTTTACCCACAGTGATACAAGCAGGATTTGAGGATACATGTTCTTTACGTTCTGTAGGCGTCCTCCATGTTTTTACTTCTCTCATTGCAGCTTTAGGAATTTCTGGCACTGTGATTGGCTCGGGCTCTGGTGCTGGCGCTTCAACTGCAGCGCTCTCTTTAACCAAGTCAAGAACTGCTGTTGGCTCCTGTTTTTTCAAAGCAATGGCAATACGAGCAAGAGCTTCTTTCTTTTTTGCAAGGTTTGTCTGGAAAATTGCCATATTGACAATGTTCAGATTTCTTTCAGTAAATGGCAGTCTCAACACACTTATTTGTGCTTCATTCAGAAAAGAAAGCTCACGAGATAAATCTTCCTCTCCACCTTGACCATCACTGACTGTAGCTTCAAAACTCCTTGCAACTTTTTCATTATCACACGCATTTTTTGCATTCAGCAAAGCAACTTTACCAATACCGAAAAGCATGTTTTTTGCTGTCTGAACATAACTCTTCTCTGCAAATTGCACTGTTGGTTTTATACCTTCAATGTAAGCGATGCACGCTGGACTTATTGGTTGTACTCTTGGCATACTCTTCTCTCTCCCCCATTTTTATTTACACTTTTTATTCCTATCGATAAACACGTACTTTTATCATATGTCGCTTAGGACACGTGCTTTTCGTATTTGCTCTACCTCAGCTTCTTCAATGACACTCAAAAGACTTCCATAGCGACCATTAATGCATGGATCACCTTTTCTGAAGTAGACGGTAAGATAGGCTTTAAATTCGTGGCGCTGAAATGCAGCGCTCTTTTCTGTATTGTCTACAAGCCCTTGATACTTCGAAACAATGCACTCTTCCAAACCCTTGTGATGACGTGACGGCAGCATTTCATACAAATAGAGCAATGGCCATAAATTTACTTGGGCCAAAATCAAAGCCGCTTCTGTCTCACTGCACTTGTCAAATTTTTGAACAAAAAATTCGACGTAATCTTGATAAGGCATGTGCTCTTTTAAATGTATATTCATCTGTTGTGCTGTAAAATCTGCCGTCGTTAAAGCACAGCCATTTTCAGAAAAATGAGCTTGGCGACAAGCAGGTTCAGGATACACGCTTTTCTGACCTCGAATGCGATTCATCATAGTACCAGGAAGCCGCGGTGTCTTCACCTTCTCAAGCTTTACTGGAGAAGAGAGAGGAGATGGAGGAGGCAATGGGGGCTCTGAGAATTGCACTTCTGGTTGTGGCAAGGGACGAGCATGCTCTAAGGCCATGCCAACCCGTGCAAGTAGTTCTTTTTTCCGCACCAGATTTGTTTGAAAAATTGCCATATTGACTATATCAATATTTTTTTGAGAAAAAGGCAACTTCAGCTCATTTATTTGCGCTTCGTTAAGAAAAGAAAGCTCACGAGAAAGGTCTTCTTCATTCCTTTCTAAATCAAGGACAGCAGTAGCAAAACTTTGTGCAATTTTTCCATTATCAAAAGTATTTTTTGCATTCAACACGGCAATTTTTCCGATTCCAACAAACAGATTTGTTGCTGCTTGAAAATATGTCTTTTCTGCGAAGCGTACAGTCGGTTTTACTGCTTTAATATAAGCCTCACACTCTGGTGCCATTGCACATACTTTTACTCTTGCCATACTCTTCTTTCCCCCTCAAATCCACTATTTTTAGCGTAGCTCTTCAAACAAGCCAAGGGGTATACTGCAACTTCGATATAAAGTCAACTTACTGAAACAACCTAAATCCATGTAAATCAATTGGTACACTTCCATCAAGAACCAGGACATGTGGCAATTTTTCTTTCAAAAAAAACCTCCCCCTTTCTGTAATTTTCTCGCAGTGGATGAGTCCTATTACACGCAGCTTTTTCATCTCTTTAAGATGAAAAAGATCTGCATCACTCACATTGTGACACCTCTTCAAACTGAGCAGCTCAAGTTTTGTAAGCTTTGACAAATGCTGAAAAGTAATACCTGTGATGCCATCTGCTTTTGAAAATTTTACACCTTTTAAATTGCTGTTTTTCGTGACAGCTTGCACTCCCGTATTGCTAATGTGATGACAGCCTTCAACGCTTAAAAATTGAAGATCTCTAAGTGGCTTGAGTTGATCAAGTCCACGATCAGTAATGCCCTCACAATTTTCTAAAGTGAGCTGTTCAAGACCTGTAAGTGTAGCGAGTGATTCGCACACTTTATTTGTCAGGTTAAGACAGCCAATAATGACTAATTTCTTCAACATTTTCAGCTGGCTTACACGCTCAAAAACTTCGTCCGTTACGCGAAAATAAGCGATGACGAGCTTTTGTAGCTTTGAACAAGCAAATACAAAGTCAAGACCACGATTTGTGATGTTATAGCAACTTGTCAAATCAAGCATAGCAAGCTGAGGAAACCGCGGAAGCACTTTGAGTCCCTCATCTTTGACGTTCAGACATAGTTTTAGGGATAATGTTGTAAGTTTTTTCAACTGCGTAAGAGATTGCAGTCCTACAGCTGTAATTTGCGAACAAGAACTTACATTAAGGGCAATCAGACTCACAAGTCTTGCTACCTCAATCAGAGATTTATCAGTGACGTTTTTACAACCTTCAATAGAAAGCTGTTCTAAATAGACAAGCTTGTACAACACTCTCAGCCCTTGAGTGTTTATATTCTGGCAATAAGCAAGTGAAAGGAATACTAAATTCTTAAGTTCTGAAATCTTCGTTAGGCTACTATCTGAAAATGGATTGCGACTTACATCTAAGCGAACTAAGGCTTTAAGTCTTGTGATCTCTTTAATATGGCTGTTTTTTAGACCGCAATTTGCGCAGGCTAACTCTTGCAGATTTGGAAAATAGCTGACAATTTCTTTTACCATTTTCACGGTCAATGAAAAACCGCTGAGCTGTAATTTGGTGATTGTAGGGCCAATTTTTTCTAAAGCTAGACGATTTTCTTTTCGAAGCTTTGAAATATTACCCTGAACTTTTTTCATGATTTCGGTAACATCTTCAGTGCGGCTTTTCAAAAAATCCACTTCAAGGTTTGCGCATTCTTTTGACACCTGAAATATTCTGCGACCCTCGACTGTTGCAAGAGAATTTTTTTGAGGGACTAAAAACTTAATCACCTCAAGTTGTGAATCTTTAGGAAGCTTGAGAAAGGGAAAGTGTGACCTCTCTTGAATTTGAAAAAGCGTT
The DNA here is from genome assembly GCA_023269335.1 of Chlamydiia bacterium. Classification (GTDB taxonomy): domain Bacteria; phylum Chlamydiota; class Chlamydiia; order Chlamydiales; family FEN-1388; genus JAHFTM01. The sequence continues at coordinate 475 of JAHFTM010000175.1, read as the reverse complement.
CTTAACAATACCTCAACCCAGGAAGGTGTGAATGAAGGAAGATAAGAAATAATTTTATGGCCCCACCACTGCACTGACTTTATGGGAGAGTAGGTTGATTCATTTTCAAAATTTTTATCCCTATTCGATAAAAGACGAGTTACGTGAACTGCCATAAAGACGTACCTATTGGTTGTTTTTTTGATCAGTTTTTCTTATACTTATTAATAAAGTCTTTGTATCTCTTATTTTTGGAGAATCTCTTATGAGTTCAACCCTGTCTTTACTCGCCATGAACAATCGAGCGTTTCTTTTATTGTGCGCTTTCGTTTTGTCCTTGGCTCATCTTCAGGCAGAGTCTGACGTCGATAAAACTCTACGCTTTTTGCCAGATATGGTAAGACCCCTTGCAGTCAAGCTTGCGATTCCCGATGATTTTGTTGTTGGCCCTGCCCCTGTTATTTTGCCAAGAGATAAGCAAGTTGCCCTGCCACTC
>JAHFTM010000174.1 GCA_023269335.1 Chlamydiia bacterium | reverse complement strand
TTTTTACATTTTTTAAAGTGGGCAAGCCAAAAGGCACATCTCCCCCTTCCACAACCTAGTTCAAAGACAGTATCAGCTGCAGTGATTGCAGCAATTTTGGCTATCTTTTCCATGGTACAAAGCGGTGTTTCACCATATGGCTCTAAGTGAAGTTCGCGATTCATTCGGTAAGGACTTTTCCAAAAGTAGCTCCAAAGTAGACTCAGATCAATTTTTGCGAATTCAATGTTGCGATAGTAGTTCCAGGCAGTACGCACAAAGTCTTTAAGGTTGTAAAAGCGAACAAAAATTGAAATTTGTAAAGAGTAAAAAAGACTTCCATTTTTTAGCATGCGTCACAATTCCAACGTAAAAAAACCCAAGCCATGAAAAATAGCTTGGGTTGTCTATAGCCAATCTCTTCTTACTACCACTCTGGATAAGCAAAAATTACATCCAATTGTACACTGCTGTCAGTCGACGCCGTACCGCGAGCCCCTGCCACAAAGGCATGTGCAGTATACGTATCCATCCACAATATTGCCCCTGACTTTGTACTGCTTGTAAAAGTACCAGCACAGCTTGAATAGAGAATTCCTTGGGGCTGTATATTTCCACTTACCCAGCCCTCGCCGATATCCATCCCTGCTGAAATATTACAGGCACGAATGCTACCAAAACTTGCCACCTTTATAGCATCGCGAAAATTTGTCTTTTCAGCCAACTGCAGGTTTGTATTTGGCGCTTGCACTGCACCATCAATTGAGCAGCTTGTAAGGAAAAGGTCTAAGGGAGCACTGCCTTGAGTGAGAATGCTTCCCACTTTGCCGCTTACTTCAAGCTTTGCATTACAGTTATTCGTAACTGTAACGCCTCCAGGAATAATGAACCTACTGCCTAGAATGCTTCCGTTTGCATTGACAGAAGTGATGGAAAGAGTTGGCACCAAAGTTTCTGCTGGGGCTTTTGCAAGCAAGCCTTCAGGATTGATGTTTTGACCATCCACATTCCAAACAAGGGGTACTGGACTAGAGTAAGAACCCAAGACTACCTCACCAAGAGCTATAAGAGCAATGCGTAAGCCATTTCCATTAATCGTCAAAGCGTTGTCAGGCTCATTTGTATAGCTACCGCCTGCCACTAAAATAGTGTAGACATTTTGTAAATCTTCATCACCTGCTGCATCTTGAACTGCAGCTAACGCATCAGTAATTGTGCTATAGGGCCTACTAAGAGAGCCATCTGCTTCATCTATTTGCTGATTGGCATCAACAAAAAAATCATACTGTAACGGAGCTACTAAGCTGCAAATACCTTCTGGACCCATCGGACCTACATCACCTGTATCACCCTTTGGGCCTTGCAGACCTATCGGCCCTACATCGCCTGTATCGCCCTTTGGGCCTTGCAGACCTATCGGCCCTACATCGCCGGTATCGCCTTTTGGGCCTTGCAGACCTATCGGCCCTACATCGCCGGTATCGCCTTTTGGGCCTTGTGGACCTACTACTGTCCCAGTAGTGTCGTTTGAAAACATCCAACATTTTTCCGTAAAGCCATCACCACCTAAAAAATCTGCTGTCTGTTGATCATTGGCAAAAAGTGGCCATGCACTTGACGTCAGGTATCCTGATAAAAGCAAGACAGCCGTGAATAGAGACTTATTTTTCATAGTTTCGTTTTCCTCCAAATTGAATATCACCACTTTCTTTTACTGTTGAGAAAGCAGTTTTAACCTTGCGCCAGTCACAACAGGAACCGGGCTGTTGTTTTTAAGCCAATAGTTCGTGTAAGAATCGACACGAAAATAAGAACCACTAGGACCACTAAAATTTCCTGAAAAATCAGTTAGTAACATACCGTCCGGATCAGCCGCTGCAGGCAATGCTGAAAGAATCTGCATGCCTTGAGAAATTACACATGATTGAACCCGCCCATAATTTTCAACTGTGATCGTTCCTTTAAAAACTGAGTTTTCTGCCACTTGCAGCCAAATACCTCTTTGTAGCGTTGGAGCTGAAGAATTCAAGTTTCCTGAGAGTATTGCATTATAAAGGAAAAGGTTCACAGGTGACGCAATGGAAGCTGTGAGAAAAGAAACGTTTCCTGAGACTTCAGCACAAAGTTCAAGATCAAGTGTTTTGGCAGTCGCATTTAAAATAGTAAGACCGCCGGTAATAAAAAATTTACCGGTTGCACTTCTAAATGCTGAATTTATTGTCTTCAAAGCCAGTGCTGGATTGACAGAAGTATTTGACGCATTTACATTCCAAGTAATATTTCTCGTGGATGTTTGCGAGCCAAGAGTCACATGGCCTAAACCAACTAGCGCAATGCGCTTGTCGTTACCCAAAATCGCGAGATTTTCATCATATTGACCGCCAGTAATAAGCACCGTATAGACATCAAATTCACTCGTAGCCGGCTTACTAACGATGGAATCAATTGCTGCTTGAATCGTCTTAAAAGGCTTGCTTAGGGAGCCATCTGTAGTGCTTGGATCAACTACTGTGCCTCCATCTACAAACACATTAAAAGCAAAGGGCAAGATCACTCCAGGACCTTCAGGCCCAGCGGAGCCTTGTAATCCTCTTGGTCCTTGAGGTCCTTGCAGACCCTGTATGCCCGGCGCTCCACAAGCACCCGTTGCGCCTTGCAAGCCACAAGGGCCTGTTGATCCAACCAAGCCACTTCTACCTTGAGGACCTCGAGGTCCTGGCTTTTTTCCTTTTTCAATGAGAGACAGCGTACTGATCTCTTCAAAAGTTGACGCTTTCAATTGAAGCCCCTGCGTAGCGAGAAAAATACACGCACACATACACCATTTCTTGATCATAACACAGAGCACTCCTTCCAATTACTTAACGGATCATAAGTCAAATTCAAATTCTAACATCTAAGATGCATTTAAAATTTTTAATGAATATAAAGCAATTAAATTCGTTTCTACTGCTGAAACGAGAGAAAAGGTTGATTTTTTTGAAAAAATCGATTATTATATAGGCCTTAAATGAAGTTAGGAAAAATGCATGACAGCTAAAACAACAAATGAGGCGAAAGAGAGCCAGCCTCCACGCTTTTTTGAAACTGACACAGAAAAAGTATTTCAGCAATTAGGCAAGGATGGCCTTATAAAATGCCTTAAAAAAATGCTCCTTATCCGCAATTTTGAGGTACGCGCTGAAGCTGCTTATCAACAAGGAAAAATTGGTGGTTTTTTTCACTCTTACATCGGACAAGAGGCAATTCAAACCTCAGCGATTGAACTTTTAGGCCCTAAAAATTGGTTCGCTACCACCTATCGCTGCCATGCCATGGCATTGCTGCTTGGTGTGACACCCAATGAAATTATGGCAGAACTGTATGGCAAAGCAAGCGGTAACGCTAAAGGCCGGGGCGGATCTATGCACCTGTATTCTGACCGCATGCTAGGTGGCTTTGGCATTGTCGGCGGTCAAATTCCAGTAGCAACAGGCGCTGCCTTCCGTACAAAATACTTACAGATCAAAGATGAGCTTGCCATCTGCTTTTTAGGTGAAGGCGCAGTTCCACAAGGATCTTTCCATGAATCATTGAATCTTGCCTCTCTTTGGAATTTGCCTTGTGTCTATGTTGTGGAAAACAACCAGTGGGGAATGGGTACTCATGTCTCGCGAGCGATTGCCAATTCCAACCATTTTATCAGTGACGCAGCAAAAGCTTATGACATGAAGTACTATCGCCTGAATGGGATGGATTTTTTTAACTGCTATGGAGGTTTTAAAGAAGCCTTTCACCATGTATTGACGTCAAGCAGACCTGTTCTCATAGAATGTCTCTCTGAGCGGTTTAAAGGGCACTCTGTCTCCGATCCAGGATTGTATCGCACAAAGGAAGAACTCAAAGCTTGCATGGAGCGCGACCCTATTATCCTCATGAAAGATGCCCTTGAAAAGAAAAATTTCCTCACAGAAGAAACATTTAAAGCGTTTGATAAAGAGGCTAAAGAGGTTGCCATCGAGTCTATGAAGTTTGCTGATGAAAGCCCATGGCCAGATCCGATCACACTAGAAGAAGAGGTCTTTGCACCATGACACAACAAATCATTGACCTACGTGAAGCGCTTCGCCAAGCTATAGACGAAGAGATGACACGAGATCCAAATGTATATATCATGGGTGAAGAGGTAGGCCAGTATAATGGCGCCTACAAGGTAACCAAAGGCCTGCTTGATAAATGGGGACCCATGCGCATTATTGACACTCCAATATCAGAGCTTGGCTTTGCAGGCTTAAGCGTTGGAGCTGCTATGACAGGTCTGCGTCCAATCGTTGAATTCATGAGCTTTAACTTCTCATTTGTCGCTTGCGACCAGATCATTTCAAATGCCATTAAAACCTATTACATGTCAGGTGGTCGTTTTACTTGCCCTATCGTCTTTCGCGGTCCAAATGGTGCTGCAGCCCAAGTTTCTTGCCAGCACTCACACTGCGTTGAAGCTATCTATAGTAACTTCCCAGGGCTAATTATCATCGCACCAAGTAATGCCTATGATGCGAAAGGACTTTTAAAAAGTGCTATTCGCAACAACAACCCAGTACTCTTTTTGGAATCGGAGCTTTTGTACGGCGACAAGATGGAAATGCCAACGGAAGAATATCTCGTTCCTATTGGCAAAGCTAAAGTAGTACAAGATGGAACTGACA
>JAHFTM010000173.1:1839-4685 GCA_023269335.1 Chlamydiia bacterium | reverse complement strand
CCATAGAGTTGGCATACGAGATATGCATTTTGCTATCTACTGCTAAAACACCTTCGGCTAATGCTTCCAAGATAGATTCTTTTTCATTGCGCTCATGAGTCAGTGTTTCAATTTGATGTTTGATGCGTTCAGATAACAAATTAAAAGTTTCGGCGAGATCAAAAAATTCATCCTGCAAAATAGACCTGATATGAATTTCAGGAATAGAAGAGGCTTTGCCCTCCTGATAGGGTTTAATAGCGCGAATAATTTGGCGGACTGGGCTCATAAAATGATACAAGATGAGACCTGTAATCACACTGAAAAGTACCAAAACTAGGGAAGAGAAGAAAAAAAATCCAAAGTTGAAATTTTTCTTCAGCTCTTCAATATACTCGTGTGGAAAGGCGAGACGAATGATATAGTTTTTTCCATGAAAATCAAAACTCTTAGCAAGGTAGAATAGTTTTTGACCAAGTAGTGGGGTGTAGCTTTCGGAATAACCAATCCCTTCTTCTATGGCCTGGCTCACTTCTGGGGGAAGTTTAGCCTTCACCGGAACGACGTAAGAGCCTAAAAGGCGTTTATTGTGAGAGTCATAGACGATTTGCAGTTTCTCATCGATAAGGCCAACGTGGAAGAAGACAAGATAGGATTGATCTTTGACTGCTTGGACGAGGCTTTCTTCATCTTGAGCTTCTTGCATCATGTCAATTAGTTCATCTGCACGATCATTCATCGATTGTACAACAATGTGCTGGACAGAGTTTGTTACAAAAGGAACCATGCAGGCTAAAAAAAGAAGGAGAAGGACAACAAAACTAACAAAGACCTTGAAACGAATTGTGTTCATTTTGGCCTTGAACCTGCTCTTTTGGACGCACCTTAAAAAAGGGGACCAAACAGAGTGAGTCTTGATGGATTTGAACCATCGACCCCCTCATTAAAAGTGAGGTGCTCTAACCGCTGAGCTAAAGACTCGATTGAAAAAATACTAACTTACTTACTCTACACTATTACACATATTGACCCCAAGGGGATTCGAACCCCTGTTATCGGAATGAAAATCCGGTGTCCTAGACCGGGCTAGACGATGGGGCCAAAACCAAAAATAGCGCTTTGGCTAAAAAAGTGCTCCAATTCTAGTCATTGTGCTCTCTTTTTTGCAAGGAATATTCTGAAAGATATTCTGAAAAACTATTTTCTGCCTCCCAAGTTCTCTGAAAGCCAAGATCACCTTTAATACCTAGATAGTAGTTGGCTACTGAGCGTTCTAGCTGGCGTGTAAGCTCACTTTTTCCCTGTTTCTGACTGTTTTTATCTTTGCTTAAAGATTTTTCCTTAAAAGTATCCTTCATTTGAAAAGTATCTCCGTTTCCTTTACATTAGGCGCTACCTCTTAAGCCACGTAATGATAGTGGTCATTGATATTGAAATACACTTAAATTACACCATTAATGGTATAATTTAATCAACACTTAATTCTTAAATGGATGCAAAAAAATTCGGAAAAAAGATCAAAATAGCTCGGATAGAACAAGATATGACACAAGATCAACTAGCTGGTGCAATTCAAACAAAGCAAAAAAGCATCTCTAGTTATGAAACTGGTGCTGCCTTTCCTTCTCTTGAGACGCTAGAAAAGCTTTCTCATGCACTTAAGAAGCCGATTAGCTATTTTTTTGACGAGCCACAATAATTCTCAGCGCTTTAATTTTTTCACTAAAAAATGAGAGGAGCTACCTTTAAAAACGCTCTCTCCTTCCACCAAAAAATCGCCAACATATTCAAAGCCTGCTTTTTCATACACATGCTTTGCACGCGAGTTATTCACATCTGGATCGATGAAAAAAGTATCTGCTGTAGAGTCAACTTCTCTTTGAAAGAAGGCTATAAAATCTTCTAATGTTTTTGCACCCAAGCCTCTTCCAAAGAACTCTTTATTGCCAATCATATAGTCAAGAGCATAAGTGGATCCAGTTTTTGAAAGATGCTGCTTTATAATTTGTGGTAGTTCTTCATCGAAAACTTCTTTAATTGTCATTATCAGGCTGTAGGGTTGGTCATCAATGAAACCAAGCCAATAGACGAATTGCCCTTTAAAATAGTCTGATGGAACTTTTCTTCCGTTCATGAAATTCTGAATATCCTCTTTATGCGCCGGACTATTATCCCAAAATTCACGAACGAACGGCTCTTCAAGCCATTTAAAAAGGGCTTGTTTGTGTTTAAAACTTGCCTTTTCAAATCGAATACTTTTCACTTTTCTCCTAACCGTAATTTATCCCCGTTCGATCACAACATCATCATACGTTAAATCAAAGTATTGCTGTCTACGCTGAAATAGCCAAAAAATCTTGCTTAAGGAGCGTACGTATTTTCGATGCGTTTAATTATTAAATATTTTACTATGATGTATTAATCCCTTTTCATGGACAGGAGCAACTATGACCACTCACTTTAAGATCTGTAGCTTGTTATTTGTAGTGTTAAGCTGGTTGCTGCCTAATAGTAGTCTCTTGGATGCTTGTACTGGGGTAAAACTAGTATCACAAGATGGTTCTATTGTCCATGGACGCACATTAGAATTTGGAGTGAAGGTAGAACTATCAGTAGCAGTAGTGCCTCGCAAATTTCAGTTTACTGGTACAACGCCAAAAGGCCCTGGACTAGCATATAAAGCAAAATATGGTTCGGTTGGTATGATGGCTTTTGGCAAACCAGCCCTACTGGATGGATTCAACGAAAAGGGATTAGCGGTAGGTACTTTTTATTTCCCTGGCTTTGCAGAATATCCAACAATAACTACTGAGAATCAGTCCAGAGCGTTATCTCCGATAGAATTTCCAAACTGGATCCTCACCCAA
>JAHFTM010000173.1:0-1829 GCA_023269335.1 Chlamydiia bacterium | reverse complement strand
TTGAAGAGGTAAAGGAAAATTTATCAAAGGTACTTATCGCCCCCACGACCATACAAGAATGGGGACCTACAGCCCCTCCTTTTCACTATATTGTCTTTGACAAAAGTGGAAAATGCCTTGTAATTGAACCTATAAAAGGGCAGCTACGTACTTATGATAACCCATTAGGCGTCTTTACTAACTCGCCTACATTTGAATGGCATATGGAAAATTTGCGCAACTACATTCATTTGACAGCACTCAATGCGAAGCCTTTGCAAACAGCTGGCCTCACCTTCAGCTCTTTTGGACAAGGGTCTGGTATGCTAGGGATGCCTGGTGATTTTACACCGCCGTCACGTTTTGTGCGGGCCGCGTTTTTTTCCATCACAGCTCTTCCTTCACCTACGGCAAAAGAGTGTGTGGGACAACTGTTTCACGTCTTAAATCAGTTCGACATACCAATCGGAGTCGTACGTGCAGAAGAAAATAGCGTTATTTATTTTGACTATACTCAATGCATTTGTGTCCGCGATCCTCAATCACTAAAATATTATTTCAAGACAGCTGATAACCAGACAATTCGAATGGTCAATTTAAACTCTTTTGACTTAGATGCCAAGTCGCTCAAGCAAATGAACCTAGCGCAAGAGGAGGAGTACCTCGATCTGTCCGCTGAGTTGAAGTAGTCGATGACTCATCAGCATTGACTTGCTCTTTTTTATAATCCAATGCCGGACATGAGATCTTTTGGTAAAATCTTCAAAGCTTGAGCAAGAGCGATAATATTCTCGAAACTACTATTTCCTTCACCACGCTCACAGCATTCAATAAAGATGGAATTGAGACCAATCTTTTCGGCAAGTTCCTCTTGCGTAAGGCCAAGTTGTTGGCGTTTGCTTTTAAGGTTGAAAGCCGGGAATGAGTCGCCCAATTACAAGCGGACGACTCACCTGATCATAAAACTTAGACTTCGACTCTACGCTCCAGCAAAAACCTACAACAGCTCCTTCAGGATCAGTGTAGAAACGAAGCTCTCCTCGCCCAATCCCTGAGTGGAACTTGCTGTCACCTAAATAGCGAGTATCGTGCACACCATGACCATGGCCCGAACAATATAGTTAAGAGATGGATAATAAGACGTTTACGCAAAAATGGCCACTGGATTTTTAAGTCATTTTTCGTTTTTTGACAGGAAACTCAGGGATCAGTTCTCTTGATGAGATTAGCGGAATTATGGCACTGTTTTAATGCTTTTGTCACATGCAACATAATAGGGTGATGTCGCAGGGATGGAACTCGAAACAGGAGGCGTATATTCCTTGGGACGGGTGACAATGACGTTACCATCGGCATCGTAAATGGTTTCTGGCAACAAGCATCTATTCAGATATTCCACTTTTATTTTTATTCTCTCCGAACTCATTGAAGATGCCTGAATCAACTCATTACTGTGAATAGAAAGTGGGGGCGCTATGGTAGTAATTAATTTTTTTGGAAAATTAGCGCGAACCATACGCATAGCAGGCGCCAAATCAGAATCATTGGAAATGAGAAATGCATGGTCATATCGGTCCTTATGAGCTAAATCAAGCATCATTAAAGCAATGTTTACATCTGTCTCTTTTTCTTCATGACCGCACCATTTGTGGGCACATTTTGGACATTTTTTATCTTTAGGCTTAAACTTTCCCATGACAGACTTCACGCCCGTCGTGGCAAGAGCTTTTACATACTGTACATGCCTTTTTTGTGCTTCAGGAAGCCAAGTTGCATAGGCAGAAAAATAAAAAACATCTATCAACTTCTGCGATTTAGGTCGTATAAAGATAGAAGCAAGAGACCAATAG
>JAHFTM010000172.1 GCA_023269335.1 Chlamydiia bacterium | reverse complement strand
CGAGAGATGGTAAATAATTAATTGAAAATAAATTTGTAACTAGTATATTGATAGGTTTTAAAGAGGGATTTTAAAATGCAATACAGTTTGTTTTCCATTATTGCTTGTACATTTATTAGCTTTCAAGCCATCAGTTTTGCCGATACCCTTCAAGATCAAAATGCGCAGCAGCAGCAGCTTGAAAAAGCAAGACAAGAGAATGCAATTCAGGAGATGCGTCTAGAACAGCAAAGAGAAGAGCGCAGAAGACAAGATGCTCACATTCAGCAAAATGCGCTCGATGAAAAAGGGCAAGGGCAGCAAAGACAGGAAAATGCGTTGCAACAAAAAAACCTTGACCGCGCAAGAGAAGACAGGCGTATTGAAGATAGGCGCCTAGAAAATAGACGTTTAGAAAATCGCAACAAATGATCGAAGAAATTCATAAAAAGGGCTTATATGTGTTCTAAAATAAGTGGTGTGTGTATTTCGAGCTCACTTTTTGTTATGGGCCTCTTTTTTTCTTCTTTATGTGCCTGTACCGATTTTTTATTGGTTGCAAAAGATGGAGCTGCAATCAATGGGCGTTCAATGGAGTTTGGCATTGACCTGTATCCACAGCTTGTCGTGCATCCAAAAGGTGAAAAGTTGCAAAGTAGGGCTCCAAATAATGGGCTTGGACTGAGCTGGAATTCTCAATTTGGCTATCTTGCAGTTAATGTACTTGGACTTGACTGCGCGGTCGATGGCGTGAACGAAAAAGGACTTTCTTTTGGCGCTCTTTGGTTGCCGGGTTCTGAGTATGAAAATGTGCCATTATCAGAGCAAAATAAGGCGATTGCTCTTCAAGACGTCGGCAACTGGATTTTAGGGAATTTTGAAACGACAGCTCAAGTGCGCGAGGGTCTTGAAAAAGTGCTCATCTGGGCAGAGCCGATAGCAGAAATTGGTGGAATTCCACCACTTCATATAGCTGTGCATGATGCCAAAGGCAATAGCCTTGTAATTGAGTTTATACGAGGCAAAAAGCGAATTCATGAAAACAAAGTTGGCGTTTTGACCAACGCACCGCAGTTTGAGTGGCATATAAAAAATTTGGGCAATTATCTGAATCTCCGGGCACTTGAGACAGGTTCAGTTGATTTGAATGGCACAGTACTCTCAGCTCCTGGCAAGGGTGGGGGACTACTGGGAATTCCTGGCGATTGGATGCCCTCTTCACGTTTTGTCCGTATAGTAGCCTTCAAAGAGTTTGCTAAAAAGCCGCAAGATTTTGAAAAAGGTGTGAATCTTGCATTTCATCTTCTCAACACCGTTGACATTCCTTTTGGAGCTAACATTTCGGAAACGAAAAAGGGTACTTATTTCGACTATACCCAGTGGGTTGTTGTCAAAGATCTTAAAAACAAGACTCTTTATTTTCGCACCTATGAAGATATAGGTGTTCAAAGCGTAGCTCTTGATACCTTCAACTTGCAGGCGGAGGCAGAGGTAGTCAGCTGTCCTATGAAGCCGGCAAGCGTTCAATCTAGCGATATCCGAGAGCAGTTTAAGGTGGTTAAGAAAATGTTAGCAACTCCTCCTGAATCGAGTACGGGTCCATTCTAAAGATTGAGTTATTTTTCATTTTTCACTACTATATTCTAAAAAATAGGAGTAAGTAATTTTATGGTGAAGCAATCGCAAAAACGACGTTCAATTGTTTCCAGGCCATTAGTAGTGATAGCTTTTCTTTGTCTCTTATTCTTGCCTTTTTTTCTCTTTCAAGGGATGATAGATGGCTCAATAAGTAATGAGGATACAAATATGGACACACACAAAGAAAAGAAAGTACTCGCTCCTGGACTGCAATATGAAATACTTCAGGCTGCACCAAGTGATGCGCACAAGCCAAAGAAAGGGCAAGTCGTTACTGTGCACTATACGGGTTGGCTTGAGGAAGATGGCAAACCTGGGAAGAAATTTGATTCGAGCGTAGATCGCGGTCAAAAATTTAACTTTACTCTTGGCGTAGGCCAGGTAATCAAAGGCTGGGACGAAGGTGTAGCTGACATGAGAATTGGTGAAAAAAGAAGATTGATTATTTCGCCAAATCTTGCTTATGGCGCTCAAGGTGTTCGCGGGGCAATCCCACCGAATGCGACACTTATTTTCGATGTGGAGCTCTTCGACGCTAAATAACTAATAGTAGTTCAAATCAAAAATTGTTCGAGTTAGTTTTGATTTGAGCTACTAGTCAATTACGTCTATTTCTGCTCTTTTTGCTTTCAGCTGAATTTTCTGGGCCTCAGTAAGAAAAGGTGATCCCGTAACGATGAGTGTTCTTAATTGAGGAAGACAGAAGATTCCTGAGCAAAAGGCGCGCACAAACCAGCCAAATGAAACATCACTCTCTTTGGATGAAGGAGGATCTTGACTGACTTCGATAGCGTCAATTTTGCACCGGGCCTGCTCTCGCCTTGAAAACTGTAAGGTCATAAGCGCTCGCGCAAGTGGCTGATTATTTTTTACAGTTATTTTTTGCAAATGAGGTAACGCTAGAAGAAAGTGTTCAAGTACATAATCTGACATGAAGGCAGTCGATAAATTTCCTCTTATTCCAAGATGGTGATTATTTATGGGATAATTGAGACTTGAAAGGTCAAGAGAGACCACTTTATTAAGGTCTACGTTCTGGCTTTTTACAAAACTGTCAAAGGCCTTCATTTGTTTATCTGAATCGAAAAGATGGTCATAACCATGTTCTACGATGTAGCGTTCAACGGCTTCCGTATTGACTTCCTTTGGTATGTAGGCTCTTATGATCTGACAAATATCAAGAGACAGTGGCGTTGCTACAAGCAACGTTTGTAAGTCAACGTCGAGTGCGGCGACCTTTTCACGCGTTATAGCAACAGTGGGGCTCACTTTTTCAACTTTTCTTCTTTTTGTTGATGGCTCATCTTGCGAAGAGGCTGAAGAGAGAGAACCTTCGTTAAGCGCACGCTTTTGCCTTACGCCACCATTCTCATTTTCTAACCATTTGCTAGTATCTACTAAGGGTAAACTAGATGGAATTGACATATATCCCCGTGAAATTAAATTGATAATTACATTAATTATAATAAAAATTAAGGTAATATGTATACATTTTTTCTCTATTGTAAATGTGGAGCTCTTCGACGCTAAATAATTCTAGTAGTTCAAATCAAAAATTGTTCGAGTTAGTTTTGATTTGAGCTACTAGTCAATTACGGCTATTTCTGCTCTTTCTGCTTTCAGCTGAATTTTCTGGGCCTCAGTAAGAAAAGGTGATCCCGTAACGATGAGTGTTCTTAATTGAGGAAGACAGAAGATTCCTGAGAAAAAGGCGCGCTCAAACCAGCCAAATGAAACATGCCTCTCTTTATCTGAAGGAAGATCTTGACTGATCTCAATAGTGTCAATTTTGCACCGGGCGTGTTCTTGCTCTGAAAACTGTAAGGTCATAAGAGCGCGCGCAAGTGGCTGATTATTTTTTACAGTTATTTTTTGCAAATGAGGTAACGCTAGAAGAAAGCGTTCAAGTGCACAATCTGACCTGAAGCTAGTCCATACACCTCTTCTGCTAAGATGTTCTCTATCTATTGGATAATTGAGGCTTGAAAGATCAAGAGAGACCACTTTATTAAGGTCTACTTTCTGTTTTTTTACAAAATTGTCAAAGGCCTTCATTTGTTCATCTGAATCGAGAATATAATCGTAACCGTGTTCTACGATGTAACATTCAACGGCTGCCGTATTGTTTTCCTTTGGCGTGTGATAGGTTCGTAAGATCTGACAAATATCAAGAGACAGTGGCGTTGCCTCCAGCAACGTTTGTAAGTCAACGTCGAGTGCGGCGACCTTTTCACTCGTTGTGGCGACAGTGGGGCTCACTTTTTCAACTTTTCTTCTTTTTGTTGATGGCTCATCTTGCGAAGAGGCTGAAGAGAGAGAACCTTCGTCAAGCGCACGCTTTTGCCTTACGCCACCATTCTCATTTTCTAACCATTTGCTAGTATCTACTAAGGGTAAACTAGATGGAATTGACATATATCCCCCTCAAATTAAATTTATAATTACACTTATTATAATGAAATTAACATAATATGTATACATTTTTTTACTATATTGTAAATAATGAATAATTTCTATATAACTTTATGAAAAGCAGGAAAGAGAGATATTATGAAGAAACTTTCAATTTTTATGATTATTTGCCTGATTGGTTTTCCGCAAATCAGTGAAACTATTTATACCCCATCACTTCCCGATGTGGCGCGCCAGCTTCACATATCGCCATTTCTTGCAGAACTTACCCTTGGCATCTATTTTATAGGCTTCAGTTTAGGTGTGATGCTTTGGGGTATTATTGCTGATCAAATGGGAAGAAGGCCAGCGCTTCTTTGGGGTCTTGTTGTCTACATCTTGGGCTGTCTTGGTTGCATGTACTCTCAAACTATCGAGTTGTTTTTCTTCTTTCGCATTTTACAGGCCTTTGGGGCAAGTGCCGGCTCTGTTGTGACTATGACGGTCATGCGCGATCTTTATTCAGGACAAGAGCGTGTCAAAATCTTTTCTACGATTGGTGCAGCTCTTGCTTTGTCTCCCGCGCTGGGTCCAGTTATTGGAGGCTACATAGATCAATTTTTTAGTTGGCAGGCGAATTTTTTAGTCTTAATCTTTATAGGCATAGCCTTACTTATTCGCTCTTTTTTTAGTCTTTCT
>JAHFTM010000171.1 GCA_023269335.1 Chlamydiia bacterium | reverse complement strand
ACCTTCCTTAAGAAACTGAAGTCGCTCTTTTTCTTCTTCAATCTTTGCCTGTAGAGTACGGATTTCATCTTTATGCTTCTCGAGATCTTTTTTAGGTACAAGTCCAAGACGAAGCCACTCTTGAAGGTCATGCAGCTCAGTTTCAAGCTTTCTTAGTCTTTCACTCTTTATCGGTTTCATAATCCAACTCGTTGGTTTTGAAGCATTTAAGCTGTGATTTCTGGTCATTTTTCACAGATAGGCCAGATATTGTGCCAAAACTTAATTTTTTTTCCATTCTTTTTTTTCTTATTTGTTTGTTTTTCTTTCGCAGACTGTTACGATTTTTGTTAAGTAAAATTTTTAATTAAGCTATATAAAAGCTTGAGGTACTGCACATGCAAGATGAAGAAATGGCGATTCCCCTTAAAAATATAAGCTTTGATAATCTCAAGCTTTTGGAAGAGTACTTCCAGACCTATAAGAGCTCTCCTCAAAGCCTCGACACTTCTTGGGGCCATTTGTTCACTACTGTACCTGAAAAAAGTGCATTATCTACAGCTGCAACTGCAAAATGCGATCAGATACGTATTGAGCAGCTGATTACCGCCTACCGTAGTTTTGGCTTTTTAGCTGCAAATGTCGATCCCTTGAATCAAACGAAGAGCGATATAGAAGAGCTAAAATTGGTGAACTTAGGCTTTTTACAAGCTGAAAATAGGCGTCTTTTTCCTACCTGCTCTCTTTGTAAAGGCGAACCATTTTTACCTTTAGAGCAAATAGTCTCTACACTTCAAAGCATCTATACAAAGCGTATAGGGATTGAATACTTCTTCCCACCGTTTACTCCAAATGCCGTAGCTTCTTGGATACAAGAGCATTTTGAAAGCTTGCGCGGAACAATCCCACTTACCATCGAACAAAAGTATGAAATTTTTCGCCTTCTTTCCCAGGCTGAACTTTTTGAAACCTTTTTACATACACGCTTTGTAGGTCAAAAACGTTTTTCACTTGAAGGTTGTGAAACACTCGTTCCCATGCTCTGGTTCATAATGGAGCAAGCAAGCACGCTTGGCGCTGAGGATATTGTCCTTGGTATGTCGCACCGTGGCAGGTTGAATGTACTTGCCAATATTTTTCAAAAGCCCCTCAGTGCCATAATCTCTGAATTTCATGGCAAAGCAATCACTGATGGCACAAAAACATCTGATGTCAAGTACCACAAAGGGTTTTCATCAACAATTGAGAGCCGCCAAAAAAAAGCACTGAATGTAAAAATGTGTCCCAATCCAAGTCACCTAGAGTCAGTTAATGCCGTAGTTTTAGGTGAAACGCGAGCAAAACAGAGGCTGAAAAATGGAAATCAAAATGCTGTAGTTCCAATCCTGATTCATGGCGATGCTGCCATATCTGGCCAAGGAGTAGTTTATGAAAGCCTACAGCTATCAAAGCTTTCAGGCTACACTGTCGGTGGTACAATTCACATTGTGATCAACAATCAAATTGGCTTTACCGCCTTGCCGGAAGATAGCAGGTCAACACTGTTTTGTACAGATATTGCTAAAGCATTTGGCTTTCCAGTCTTTCATGTGAATGCAGAAGATGTAGAAAGCTCAGTCTGGGCAGCCTTATCTGCTTTACAGTTACGCAACACACTTCACACCGATGTCTTTATTAACTTGAACTGCTACAGAAAATATGGTCACAATGAAAGTGATGAGCCAGCCTTTACTCAGCCTGTGGTGTATGATCTAATTCGTAAAAAAAAGAGCATCCGTGAACTATTTTATGAGCGTCTTTTGAAAGAGGGAAACATTGACCGTGCACAGATTGAAGATGAGTATCGCAAAGCGCTGCACACAGCTTTTGAAGAAGTAAAAGAAAATGGTGAAAAGCAACAGCTGTCACAACCAGAAGTTGCAAGTGCTACAAAGCAGCAAAAAATAAGCTATAAAGCGCTTGAAGAGCTAGCAGGTGAGATCTCAACCATCCCAGAAAATGTTACCATTCATCCAAAGTTGAAAAAAAATCTCGATGAGCGCCTTGTAGATCTTCGAAAAGAAAAAGAGCTGTATCGCGTAGATTTTTCTTTTGCAGAAGCTCTGGCTATAGGCACTATACTTCAGGAAAGCATCTCTTGCAGGCTTGTAGGGCAAGATAGCCGCCGCGGCACTTTTAGCCAAAGGCATGCTGCTATCTGTGATCAAAATAGAGGCACTTTTTACTATCCTTTCAATCACCTTAAAAAAAGAAACGAGAAGACCTTTTTTGAAGTGTATGACTCCTCCCTTTCAGAGTATGCTGCTTTAGGCTTTGAGTATGGCTATAGCATCGGTGATTCTAGCTGTCTTGTACTTTGGGAGGCTCAATTTGGTGATTTTGCCAATGGAGCACAGATCATTATCGATCAGTACATTGCCGCCGGAGAAAGTAAGTGGGGATCAAATTCTGCCCTTATCCTACTTTTACCACATGGCTACGAAGGCCAAGGTCCTGAACATTCATCAGCTCGCATGGAGCGCTATCTTGCTCTTGCAGCCGAAAATAATATCTGCATCGTCAACCCAACAACTGCAGCACAGTACTTCCATCTTCTTAGAAGGCAAGCCTTTTCCCTTTCTCAGATAAAAGAGCGCAAACCTCTTATTATTTTTACACCAAAAGGACTTTTACGATACCCAGCCTGTACAAGCAGCTTACAAGAGCTTACAGACGGTAAATTTCAAGAGATTATTGATGACACTGTAACAAAAGAGAACATCGAATGTCTTGCCTTTTGCCAAGGAAAGATTTACTACGATCTTCTAGCTAAAAGAGAAAAGCTTGGAGACAAAAAAGTTGCCCTTATTCGCATAGCAAGCTATCCTCATGCGACTAAGTTTTTATGGGTGCAAGAAGAGCCGATGAACGCAGGGGCCTGGAGCTTTATTCAAGCGCAAGGTTTTGCTCCTTTCCACTACGTAGGAAGAAAACCTACAGCTTCTCCTGCAGTAGGCTCTCACGAGGTGCATGCAGAAGAGCAAAAAGAAATTATTGATGCAGTTTTTCTACACCAGAGGTTCAATGAAAAAAGAGTTTAAAGTGCCCTCTGTGGGCGAATCTATCACTGAAGTAACTATTGGCAAGATTTTAAAAAAGCAGGGGTCTGTTGTAAAAGTTGATGAGGAAATTATTGAAATTGAAACTGATAAGCTCAACCAGGTGCTCTATGCCTCTGATTCTGGAGTATTGAATCTACGTGTACAGACAGGGGACGTGGTGAAAGTAGGTGATGTGATTGGTGATATTGAAATTTCAACAACTGAAAAAGTTGAAGAGAAAAAAGTTTTTCCGAAAGAGCCTGTGAAAATAGAAAAGGCACGCCTGGCAAAAGAGGACTGGATGAGCACTTTAGATGAACCAAAAAGTCCTCTTACGGAAGAAAAATCAAAAGAAGACATAGTTTCGCTTTCTCCAATTTCACAGCCGCCAAGAGGTGAAAGTAGAAAGAAGATGAGTAAAATTCGTAAGCTCATCTCTGAAAGACTTTTAGAAGTGACACAACAGACTGCCATGCTCACAACGTTTAATGAAATAGACATGTCGCAGGTGATTGCATTGCGAGAAAAATATAAAGATGAGTTCAGTAAAAAATATGGCGCAAAACTTGGCTTTATGTCCTTTTTTGTAAAGGCTGTCACTTGTGCTCTTCAAGTAGTTCCTGAAGTTAATAGTTACATCGATGGTGATGATTTTGTAACGCGAAACTACGTTGACATTGGCATTGCTGTTTCTACAGAACGCGGCCTTATTGTGCCTGTGCTGCGTGACACAAATCTACTTTCATATGCTCAGATAGAAAAAAACATCGACGACTATGCAGAACGTGCAAAGACAGGAAGGCTTTCAGTTAGCGAACTTACGGGCGGCAGCTTTACAATCACTAATGGCGGCACCTTGGGATCACTTCTTTCAACCCCGATTATTAATCCACCGCAATGTGCGATCCTAGGTATGCATAAGATTGCAAAACGAGCTGTCGTGGTGGATGATCAAATTGTAATCCGTCCAATGATGTATGTAGCGCTCTCCTATGATCATCGTGTGCTTGATGGAAAAGAGGCTATTTCCTTTTTAATGTATATCAAAACGCATCTTGAAGATCTTCAGAAGGAGATTCTTGGGCTATGACAAACTACGATCTGGCAGTGATTGGTGCGGGGCCTGGTGGCTATCCTGCAGCTATTTATGCAAGTAAGCTTGGCCTAAAAGTGGTTTGTATAGAAAAAGGATCGGTTGGTGGCACTTGTCTGAATGTCGGCTGCATCCCTTCTAAAACGCTTCTTCACTTTACTGACCTTTTCGCGCAGTTGGTTGAAAACGAAGCAATTGTTAAAGCTCAAGGTGCCGCAATTGATTTTACAGCTTTACAAACGCACAAGCAAAAAGTGAATGCGAACTTAAGTGCATCTGTTGCCCATCTTTTAAGTAAAAATGACGTTGATTTTGTTGCTGGTAAAGCAACGCTTACATCTGCCCATACGATACAAGTTGATGACCGAGAAATTACTGCCAAAAACATACTTTTAGCTACAGGATCTGCACCAATAGCGCTGCCCTTTTTGCCCTTTGATGAAAAAAGAGTGCTTTCTTCAACCGGAGCGCTTCATCTTTCAGCAGTTCCCACTTCAATGGTAGTGGTAGGTGCTGGCGTCATCGGCGTCGAACTGGCCTCGGTTTTTCAACGTTTGGGCACGAAAGTAAGCTGCGTAGAACTTCAGCCTGCAGTCTGTTCAGGGCTTG
>JAHFTM010000170.1 GCA_023269335.1 Chlamydiia bacterium | reverse complement strand
CTATTTGCACTGTCAAATTTACTATTCAAGCCTTATGACTTGATATTCGCTTTGGTTGCTATTTAAACTGCATTCCTTGCGAAAGATGGTAAGAACATACCTGACACTCTTCTTTTTTCGCAAGTAAATCTAGAAAAAAATCTCAGAAATAATCGTAACCCATTCTTTCTTATCGCTTTTCTAACATAGCTTTTCCGAATTTCAGCTTTCGCTACAATGGGGATTATGCACTTTACAAAAAACTGGCCTAACATTCTTAAAAGCTCACATGTTCGCGATCTGACATGGGCAATTTTTCACCCGGCCTAATCGATCATAAATCCACTCTTGAAGAGATGCAAGAGTCATTTTTAGGTCTTTCTGAAATTGACACAAAGAAGTTTGTAGATCATGTAAAAAAGCTGGATCAAACCCCCAGGTACTTGACCATTTTCTTAAAAAGCGTCCGATAAAGCGCCTTGGTGATTATTTCGAACAGCTTGTCTATTACTGTCTTTGATTTTCTCTTTTTCTCTGATTACATTGACAAGACCATTCATTGGAAGGTGTATGTAAAATACTACCTTCTTCTTGGTGATAAGGCTATCTTTTCTCTCCTCATTTTATGCAGCACTCTTTTACCTTTAATACGCTACCTTTAAATCAACTGCCATTAATGATCTCTTTATGCATCCTTAAAGATGATGAGTGGCAAGAACTTGAGCGCAGCATCTTAATAGCTTCTCAATGGCCGAACCTTAGTAGAGTTTCAAAGCAGACAATATACTGAAGCAACCTGAAGAATCGATAAAATAAGCGCGACCATCAAAATACTACTTTAAAACTGAGTAAAATTTCTTTTGAGTAAGAAGTATTGAACATGGTATCATCAGAACTATCTTTAGTTTTCAAAGTAAACTCAAGGCAAAATCAGGAATGCAGAAAGCACAAGAATCACGCCATTGTAAGATCTTTTCCTCTCTAAAAACAGTTCTGTACCTATTCTTACTCCTTATCGCGTTACGCATTACTTACTACGCTCTCTCCGATGGTTTTTGTTTGCAACGCATTGAAAACCCCTTTTCTAAAGGGATATATGAACTTTCAAAGCCGACTGAAGAGGAGTTATTAGAGCTCAAAAATGTCTGTACAAACTCCTTTACCTATCTAGGTAAAGGCTCACAAGCCTATGCCTTTCAAAGCCAGGATGGAGCTTATGTCTTAAAGCTTTTCAAATGCTACCATTTAAAACCAGTTACCTGGCTCGAAGAGATGCAACTTTTTGGCTTTTTAGAAGACTATAAAAAATCTCAGCTTGAACGTAGAAGTAAAAAAACAAACCACACCTTAAAAAGCTATCAACTTGCGCATGATCTTATAGCAGAAGAGTGTGGTCTTATCTTTTTACAAATCGTCCCTTCATCCTATTTTCACCAGGAAGTACAAATCACCGATAAAATTGGTAGAACACATACTATTGATTTGGCAAAGCATGGCTTTATTCTGCAAAAAAAAGGTGACCTTCTCTTCCCAAAATTTGAACACTGGATCAAAGAAAAAAAGCTGAAGAAAGCCAAAAAGCTGATTCAGTCACTTGTTAGCCTAATTGTTTCAAGAAGTGTAAAAGGAGTACAAGATCAAGACCCTGATCTTCATAAAAATGCTGGTTGTATTGGTACTCAAGCACTTTTTATTGATGTAGGAGGCTTTCACTTTAAAGAAGAGGCAAAAAAACCAGAAGTCTACGTCCATGACGTTCGAAAAATTACAAATAAGCTTGCAGTTTGGCTAAAAGATAAATCCCCAGAACTTGCAAATTTTCTTGATGAAACCATTGCTCAAATTGACTTGCAAGCAGAGCTGAAAACCAATATGGCCTGTCAAGAGACTAACTAGCAGCAAAAAAAACTAAAAAATCTATTTATCTTACCCCATATTGGTAGTTAGCCTACTTCTTGTCTTGATATAAATAAAAAAATTTATTATATCAATTATTAGGTCATGCCTTTCATCTAACCAAAGCTTGCCGGAGGTTTGTTATGTCTGATCATTTAGCTCCCGCAGCACAAGTTCCTATCCCCCAAGAAGAGTCTACTTTAAGCGTAGAAGATAGTATTCTTGTGTTAAAAAACGCTCCACAATTCCCCAACCCACATCACGTACCCGAAAATGCAAAAGTAGGGGTAAAAGCCTATGATCAACTGGGCATTGCAATTATTGCCTATTTCTTTAAATGGCTTTTTAATAAAGAACTTACTGTACAGGCAGACAATGGCCACTGGTATGTTGTGTCAACAAGCAGACTGGAAAATTATCTGCGTCAGGCAGACAAAATCTCGCATGCCAATGAAGCTGCTGGCCTTAGCTCTCAAACTATCAAGACCTGGCTGCAAGAGACAAAAAGAAAAGCAAACCTGATCCATTCGCGCATACAACGCAAATTTGCTAAAGCTACGGAAGAACGGCAACGTGCGGCTCAAAATACACCTGAATCTATTGAGCATGTGTTTGAAAGGCAACCACCACCAAGGGGCATCGATAAACTCATGTTTGCCTATGCTACAGTACCTCCTGCTGTGCAAACAGACGTGGAAGCTGCCTTACGGGCAGCAGCTGGCGATGTGATGAATGAAAACGTACAAATAGCTCTTTTAAGTCAAAACGATGGAAACTATGGTCACGCTTTTGAAACACTCGATCTTCATGATATCAACCTTCCAGGACTACAGCCTCGAGCAACCATTGAAACACTCCGCGCTAAAATAGAGCTGATCGCCCAGGTTTTTCCTAATCTAAAAGAGCTCAATCTTGAAAATTGCAGCCTTGGCGGGAATTCATTTACGGCAGTTGCTGAAAAGTTCAAATACCTTGAAAAGCTGAATATAAATCGCAATTACAACGTACAATTTAGACGCATCGATCCACAATCAAATCCTTTCCCTCAACTTAAAGAGCTAAGTATGAATGATTCGGGATTTACTGACACAGATTTGACGTATATTCCGGTGCTACCTAAAGTTGAAAAGCTTGCTATTCAAGGGGGAGCAAATCATGATACTCACTTTACACTACCCCTGCCTCTTTTAGCAGAACGCTTTCCAAATCTGACTCACCTTGATCTGAGCCATTCCATCACGCTACGTTTTGAAAATCTTCTTGAGCTAGAGAAACTACCTATGCTCACACTTCTTGATATCAGGGCTTGTCCAGGTATTTCAGCTGATCAAGTGGCACTACTCAGACAGGCAAACCCCGATCTACAAATTCTCCATCCATAATAAATTTAAATTATTTATTTGATAGTTTAACTGAGATGCAGTAACATGAGTGTAGATGATCTGTCTTGAAACAGAAAAAAAGGAGGGTTTTATGACCATTCCTGTTTCATCTAGCCAACCTCAAGCCACCGGTAGAAGTCCACAGGCTGATCTCATTTACCAGCAATATCTAGCTTATTATGCGGATGTGGATAAAAAAATTGGAGCAGTTGATGCGCTTCCTTATGCACAAAGGCAAAGAACAAACGTCGTGCAAGATAGGACTCAACTCATTGCTTTGAAGCAGAATCTTTACCTCATTTATACAAGTCAGTACAACAGTTCGTCAGCTACACTTGCCTCTTATCAAAGTGCAAGCGCGTCTATCGAAAATTCAATAGTGAGTGCCTATAACGATGCAACAAGTCAAACGACTACCACACCCCCACCCAATCTACCTACGCCTATTCAAGTCATCACCCCACAACCTACCCCAACTCCTACGCCTGTCCCGACCCCAACTCCTGTGCCCGTACCTACTCCAGCTGTGACTTCAGGTAGAAGTAAAGAGGCCGACCAAATTTATAGCCAGTATGTAGCCTATTGTAGTGATATCGATAAAAAAATTGGCGCACTTGATGCTCTACCATACAACCAGAGAATCCAAGCCGAGGTGGTACAAGATAGATCAACGCTTATTGCCTTGAAAAGTGAACTTTTTCCTATCTATACAAGCCAGTACAACAGTTCAAGTGCTACCCTAACAAGTTTTATCACAGCCTGCAAAACTGTAGAAAGTGAAGTTGTAGTGGCTTATAACGATGCACTGAACACAGGAACAACTTCTACTCCTGTCCTCACACCAACGCCACCACCACCTACTCCTACCCCAACACCCACGCCGGTTCCTACACCTATTCCAACGCCCACACCTGTTACTGGCGTGCAGCCAGTTGGCGCTTCAAGCACCTCAGCTACAAGAATAGAAAATGGCACTTGGTACATTGACTGGACAAGCAGGACTTTCCCTATTCCACAAGGAGTAAATACCGTAAATATCTTTGTTGGCAATATGCACAATGATGCAAGCGGAAACCCTGTCATCGACGGCTTCGGTGCCATGTCGCAAGACCCTGCTGCTATGGCAACCTTTATCCAATCCTGCCATGCCCAAGGCATAGCTGTTAAAATATCGCTTGGTGGCGGCGGTGGATCATATGATAACTGCTGGGATGCTCTCACAAGCGGCAACGTACAAGGCTATGCTCAAGCATTAGCCAATTTCTGCACAACGAATCATGTAGATGGAGTTGACTTTGATGTGGAAGAATTTACTTCCGCTCAAGACAAACCTGCTCAACAAGCTCTCTGCGGGACATTGATTAAAGACTTCAAAACCCTCAATCCCAATTTCATGACAAGCTTATGTACGAATGCAGGATTTGGCCCTAACTTTCCTTGGCCTGGCATTGTGCAGAACATCATGAATGCTGCCTCGACTGTAAACACAGCAACAAATACAACGACCTGTG
>JAHFTM010000169.1 GCA_023269335.1 Chlamydiia bacterium | reverse complement strand
TTCTTCAATGAGCACTTCAGCTGTCTTACGATGGATAATTGATGCCGGTGCTGTCTCATTCACAAGAAGAGCTCCGATGCGATCATGCTTTTCCATCTTAATCTGACTAAGTTTTTGTCTGTACTCTTTTTGAATATCTTTCAATCGTGTTGCTTCTTCAACAAGCTCATCATCGGTTTTTGAAAGTCTATCTCTGCGTGTAAAGACCTTTACATCCATGACAACGCCTTCAGTACCAGGAGGCGCAGTTAATGAAGCATCTTTTACATCAGCTGCTTTCTCACCAAAGATCGCTCGTAAAAGTCGCTCTTCAGGGGCAAGCTCTGTTTCTGACTTTGGAGTGATTTTACCAACGAGAATATCACCTGGTTTTACTTCAGCACCAACGCGGATAATTCCATCTTCACCTAAGTTTCTCAGTGCCTCTTCAGAGACATTTGGAATATCACAAGTGATTTCTTCTTTTCCAAGTTTGGTTTCGCGCGCCGTGATTTCAAATTCTTCAATGTGAATTGAAGTGTAGTAGTCTTCACGAAGCAACTTTTCAGAGGTTAAAATAGCATCTTCGTAGTTATAACCGCGCCATGGCATAAAGGCTACAAGAACGTTGCGGCCAAGTGAAAGTTCGCCATTTTCTGTAGCTGGTCCATCGGCAATCACATCGCCTGCTTTTATTTTGTCACCAACTTCACAAATAGGTACTTGGTTAATGCAGCTGCCTGAGTTAGAACGCATGAATTTCTTCAATTGATACACACGCTTTTTCAAACGGTTGCCTTTAGAAGAGACAATAATTTTCAAGCCATCGACATACTCGACAACTCCATCTTCTTCTGCCACCACAACAGCACCTGAGTCACGAGCAGCTCTGCCTTCAAGACCGGTACCTACGACTGGTGCTTTCGGAATAAGTAAGGGTACAGCTTGACGTTGCATGTTCGATCCCATGAGTGCTCGGTTCGCATCATCATGTTCTAGAAATGGAATCAAGCCCGTAACAATAGAGACCAGCTGTTTTGGTGCCACATCCATGTGTGTCACGTGCTTCGTCTTAATTTCAACGATCTCACCCTTATGCCTTGCCCAGCACATGTCTTCGGCAAACATTTTGTGCTCATCAAGAGGCGAGGTAGCCTGGGTGATGACATACCGCTCTTCTTGATCGGCCGTCAAGTATTCAATTTCATCAGTGATTACACCTTCTCGAACAAGGCGATAGGGCGTTTCAATGAAACCAAATTCATTAATCTTCGCAAAAGATGAAAGAGAAGTGATCAAACCGATGTTTGGTCCTTCAGGAGTTTCAATAGGGCAAATTCTTCCATAATGACTTGGGTGAACGTCACGAACTTCAAAGCCTGCACGATCACGATTCAAACCGCCAGGACCAAGTGCTGAAAGCCTACGCTTATGGGTAAGCTCTGCCACTGGATTTGTCTGGTCCATGAATTGTGAAAGCTGCGATCTACCAAAGAAATCCTTGAGTACCGTTGACAAAGCTTTTGCAGAAATAATTTTGCCTGGAGTCAATGTATCTGAAGAAAAATCAAAGAGGTTCATTCTCTCACGTATGATTTTCTCCATGCGAGCCAAGCCTATGCGGCACTGGTTTTGCACAAGCTCGCCAACCGAGCGCACGCGGCGATTACCCAAATGGTCAATGTCATCGCATGATGCTGCATCATCGCCTGCTTTTAAACGAAGGAGGTATTTGATTGCGTTGAGGACATCTTCTTTTTTGAGGGTTACAAATGCAAGTTCTTCATCATTTGTTTCAAATCCAAGCTTCGAATTCAATTTGTATCGACCAACACGACCTAAATTATAGCGCTTAGGGTCAAAGAAAAGACGCATCATAGCGGCTCTTGCATTTGAAAGCGTAGCAGGTTCGCCTGGACGGATCTTGCGATAGAAATCTTTGAGGGCTGATTCATAGCTATCTGTCGGGTCTTTTGCAAGCATCTTGATGATCGGACTATTTTCATCAGCATCTTCAGCAATACGCACTACATCGATACCGCTGTCGACCATTCTCTTCAACATTGCTGTAGTAAGTTTTTCTGAAGCACGTCCGAAAACAAGGCCACTTTCACTGTCGACAACATCTTGAGCTAAAATTTTACCAACAAGATTTCCAGCATCTTTTTCAGATTTTAATTTCACTTTTCGTGTCTCAAAGAACTCTTCCATAATATCAGCATCTGAAGAGTAGCCCAAGCAGCGGATAAAGGTTGTTGCAAGAAGTTTGCGTTTGCGCTTCTTACGATCTACATAGATATGTATAAGATCATTCGTATCAAAAGAAGCTTCAAGCCAACTTCCGCGATAAGGAATAATACGGAAAGAATAAATCATATTTCCGCGCGGGTGTTTGTCCTGCTCAAAGCAGATGCCCGGGGAGCGGTGAAGCTGAGAGACAACGACGCGTTCTGCGCCATTGATAATAAATGTTCCACCTTCTGTCATAATAGGCACTGTGCCCATGTAGACTTCTTCCTCTTTGATACCAGTTTCATCAGTGAGGCGGAACTTAACTTTGAGAGTCACATTATAAGTGATTCCTCGTCGGAGGCACTCTTCAGGTGTGTATTTGGGTAAACCAAGGCTGTAAGAAATAAACTCGAGAACTGTTTTTTCATCGAAAGACTTAATCGGGAAAATTTCATTAAATACTTCTTGCAAGCCGATGTTATCCCTGTCATCTGAAAGGACGTCTTTTTGCAAAAACTGATTGTATGACTTTATCTGCACCTCAATGAGGTTGGGAAGATCGAGAATATCTTCCTTCTCAAAAAAACCGATGCGACGCGGGGTTTTTCGCAACATTATACACTCCGTACCATGATTTCAGGACACAAAATAGGACGAACCCACGGAGAAAAACATATGTTTTTCTCCTGGGTTCTCTTCTCGTTTCCAGACAAATTTACGCAGTTTGCCTGGACTACTAAGGGATCTTAACGATCCCCTAAGGATCAATTACAATCCTTTCAAAGTCACTTTGCCACCAGCAGCTTCTAGCTTTTTCTTGATTTCTTCAGCTTCAGCTTTTGGTGCCGATTCTTTAACAACTTTCGGTGCAGCTTCAACAAGGTCTTTGGCTTCTTTTAAGCCAAGGCCTGTTAACTCTCTCAACACCTTGATAACGCCGATTTTCTTGTCAGCTGCTGATTCCGTCAGTGTGACTTGGAATGCAGTAGACTCAGCAGATGCAGGTGCAGCTTCTGCTGCAGCTGGTGCCGCCATCATCATAGGAGCTCCTGCTGATGCTTTTACGCCCCACTTGTTCTCAAGTTGTTCTTTGAGTTTTGACATTTCGAGAACTGTCAATTCACTCAATTCTTCTACGAGTTGTTCAAGGTTTTTACTCACGTTAGTACCTCAATTTTGAAAAATTAAAAAAAATTTATGTGCATCTTTGCACGAGCTCATTTTGGCAGACTCTTTTGTAGTCTTAGCCATTTGCTTCTTCTGATTTGTTTGCCAGGCAAAATACCACACTTGAAAGCAGCGCATCCATAACAGAGAGCGTTTGGGCCATTGGGGCTTCGAGAAGTCCCAAAAACTCGGCGCGCATCTGATCTTTGGATGGCAGTTTTGCCACTCTTTCCATGTCAGTCGCATTGATAAGTTGGCCATCTAATCTACCACCTATCAATCGAAAAGCGTTTTCATTGCCTTTGCTAAACTTCACAATTGTCTTTGTAAGTTCGACTGGATCTTGATTTACAAAAACAAGACCCACATGACCAGGAAGTGTTTGCAAATCACACTTCATATCCATGGACTCAAGGACTTTAATAAAGAGCCGCTTTTTGACAATTTCGAAATTACCGCCAATTTTAGCAATCTCTCGGCGAAATTCATTTGCTTTATTGGCAGATACTTTCGTGTACTGCAATGTGATAAATGAATTTGAGCGAACAATCTGCTCTTTTATCTCATCTAGGAGAAGTTGTTTTTGTTGGTTCATATTACTGCCCCTTCAATGCGATTTCGATTTCACGAGGATCAATTTTCATGCCTGGACCCATCGTTGATGAAAGATGGAAAGCTACAAAATACTGCCCTTTTGCAGTCGACGGCTTTACGCGCTGTATCGCATTTACAAGAGTACGAATATTCTCTCCTATGCTCTCATTTGCAAACGACAGCTTGCCAACCGCGCAATTGACAATACCATAACGGTCTGTCTTAAACTCGATTTTACCTGCTTTGATCTCTTGAATTGCTTTTGCAATATCAGTAGTCACAGTTCCGGCTTTTGGTGTCGGCATTAGGCCTCTTGGACCCAGCACCTTACCAAGCTTTCCAACTTCACGCATCATATCTGGCGTGGTAATCAAGGCATCAAATTCTGTCCATCCAGAATTAATCTTTTCTATGAAATCATCTGAACCCGCAAAGTCTGCTCCAGCACGCTCAGCTTCTTTTACCTTGTCACCTTTTGCGATGACGAGGACAATCAGCTTTTTACCAGTTCCCTTCGGTAAGGAAACAGTACCGCGTACGTTCTGGTCTGACTTACGCGAGTCGATCCCAAGCCTGAGGGCAACTTCAACGGACTGATCAAATTTTGTCCCTGGAGCTGCCTTCAATATATCGATGGCATCATTCAGCGCGTAGAGCTTTGTGCTATCTACTTGCTTTGCCATCTCCCGACGTCTTTTTGAAGATCTACTCATATTTTGTCACTCATATTGTGCCACTAATCTCTGGCGAGTTACTTTTTCGATTCATACGTCTACAACACTCTTGTGCTGCCTACTTACGATTCGTT